>JADDQT010000132.1:2037-5883 GCA_016781225.1 Actinomycetota bacterium | reverse complement strand
GGCCCCCAGGCGCCCGGGTGGTGGTGGAGGTGGTCCGGGGCCGAGTGGAGGAAGTCGTGGTCGGGGCGGTCGTGGACGTCGTGGTCGAGGACGTGGACGTCGAGGTGGAGGTGGACGATGAAGACGTCGAGGAGGTCGAAGTGCCGGGGTCCTGGGCTCCTACGGGGGTGAAGGCGACGTTCGCCGTGATCGCTGTGACCAGGAGTCCGGCAACGATGAGGCCCCGGGCCCGCCCGGTAACCGAGCGCCGTCGGGCGACGGCGTTCATTCCCATCGGCCGCTGCTCATCCGAGCTCAGCTCGCAGCCTCGTCGGCGGGCTGGGAGAGCGCCGTCAGGTCTGTGTCCGCGCTCGCCTCGCTCTCGACGGCGCGCAGGTCGATCGTTTGCCCAGGCTCGTCCTCGCCGGGCGACGGCGCCGAGAACAACGCCTCGAGTCCCGACCTCAGCCGGGCCAGCTCGGCCAGCGCCGAGTCCCTCCGGTCGGTGAGGACTCTTATCTCTGCATGGAGCTCGCGACGGCGACGTGTGGCCTCACCCGTCAGCCGATCGGCCTCGGCCCGGGACTCGGCGAGCAGGTCCTCGCTCTGGCGCTTGGCGTCCTCCACCATGGCGGCCATTTCGCCGGCCGCCTCGTCGCGGGCCTTGGAGGCGGCCTCGGCGGCTGCCTTCTCGGCGTCCTGACGCATGTCGGTGGCCGCCGCCCACGCCTCCTGCAGAACTCGCCCGACGCGCTCGCCCAACTCGTCGAAGGACGGAGGCGCGGTCTTGAACGCCTGCTCCTGAAGGCTCCCCACCTGCGACAGAAGGGAAGCCCGCTCGTTCTCGAGCGACACCAGCTCGCTCTCTGCCGCCTCCACCCGGACCTGGGCCTCGTTCAGCCACACGGCCTGCTTGACGATGTAGTCGTCCACCTGCAGCCGGTCGTAGCCCCGCATTGCCGTGGCGAACTCAGGCAGCGATCCTTCCTCGGTCATCGGTCACTCCCTCGTGTGTTCATAGGTTCGTGTGCTCATCGGCGCCCGTCACGTCCAAGGGCGAATGGGACTTGCAGCCGGCGTCTCGTTCACGCACAGGGACCCCCGAGGGACGACTCCAGAAGAAGCCGCCCCATCGCCACCCAGGCCGCCCCGTAGTAGGTGGGGGAGCTGCGTTGAAGGCCGTCGGCCTCCGACAGCAGCGCGTCCCGAGCTCGGTGATCGCCTGCCGCGTGCGCCGCGGCCGCGGCCCCGACGGACTTGGCGGGGTGGGGCGCGCTCTGGATCGGACTTCCCCCCAGGTCCGACGCCATCGCCGAGCGTGTGCCGGGTGCCTTCGCCAGCACGGGCCAGCTGGTCGCCGCCACGCTCTGCCACGCACCGGCGCACGGAGCCAGGCGGGGCAGCAGGCGCGCCGCATCCAGGCCGTAGCGGGGACCCTCGGCCTCCGTGCCCGGAGCCGGGACGGGCTCGAGGGTACCGGTGGCACTCAGGCGCGACCAGTCCGGAGGTAGGGGCCGGTCCGGACCGACCAGTCGGGTCAGCAGCCGCCGGCCGGTGGCGGCCAACGCCGGCCAGCGGGGGTCGTCCGTCTCCCTGGCCATGGTGACCAGAGCCCCCGGAGACAGGTAGCTCGGGTTGACCATCCTCGGCTCACGGGCCCATGGCCCGGCCACCAACACGACGTCATCGGTCCCTGCGCCGCCCACGCCGATGGTCTCCTGGTCCAGGACGGCGCCAGCCATGCGGAGGCCCTCCTGGCGGAGGCTGTCGTCGTCGAACCGGGCAGCGGCCAGAACGAGCGCCCACGCCGCGTCCAGGTCGGCATCGGCGGCGGGCATGGGATCGACCACCTTCCCATCCGCCCAGCGCCAGGCCAGCAGTGAATCGGCGCGCTGGAGGTTGTGCCGGGCCCACTGCCAAGCCAGGTCGAAGCGGCGTCGGTCCCCTACGGCCTGGGCGAGAAGCATGGCGTAGGCCTGTCCCTCGCTGACGCTGTCCCCGCCCTGGTCGCGCCTCACGACCCTGCCGTCGGCGTCGAGGTAATGGTCCAAGAAGCCCTGGACAGCGGCGCGCCCCTCTTCGCCGACGCGCCTCGTGTCGTCCGAGCCCGACCGCGGACCGACGAGAGCCGAGCCGCCGAGGGCCACCACCGCTGTGGAGCTCACGAGGACGGCGATGACGGCGCGGCCGGGGTGGCGGGCGCCGGCGCCCGAGCGAGAACCGTGCGGGTCGGCAGTGGACTCCCGGCGACTCACGGCGGTGTGGTCCCGGTCGTATCCGGCTCCGGCGTTGCGGGCCTTATCACCCTGCGCACCTCGACACGGCCCTTCCCACTCCCGAAGGCGGCGACGGTCTCGGAGCTCTCGAGCGCCTTGCGCACCTCACCGAGGCCTTCGGGGAGGTCGGCCAGCCCGGCCTGCATCACCGGCGTGGACACCACGTAGTCGAAGTGGCGCCAGCCGTCGGGGAGCCGCTCCGTCACCGACGGGTCGAGGTTGGCGGAGAAGTCGAGCTTGTAGAACCACACCACTCCGAGATCCCTGCTGAAGCCCCGCTCCACCAGGTCCACCCACATCGTGTCGTCGACGAGCAGCCGGCTCGTGTGCGCCACGTTGCGGTCGATCCATCGGACAGCCTGCTGCACCGGCACCCCGGGCGCCGTAGTCATGAGGGCGTGATCGCCGCGCGCCCACTGAGGGGCCACGAAGACGGCGGCGAGGACCGCGGCGGCGATCACGGCGGCGCGACGGAGGGTCAGGTCGACGAGGTGGAGGCGGCGCGGCGGATGGTGCACGGCCGGTGATGACGGCAGGCTCAGCACCGCCCGGCGCCTTGCCTCGAGGGCTGGGTGTTCCCTCGGCGTCCTGCGGGCAGGCCGGAGCCACACCGCACTGGCCAGTCCGGCCACGAGGAGGGCCGCGAAGGGAAGCAGGCCGATGACCAGCGGGCCCGGCAGGTAGCCATCGCGCATCACCATGAGGGCGGGAATCCCCAGGGCGAGCGCCATCGGGCGCAGGTTGCGGGACAACAGGGACGGTACGAGGGCGACGAGTCCGGCCCCGAGCAGCCACGGATCGAGGTCGAGCCATCCCGACACCGTCCGGTACGCGGGCTGGCTGGCGTCGAGCACGCTGCCGCTGGACGGGCGCGTGAAGAGCTGGAAGCGGATCGCCTCGAGCAGGCTCACGTGGTCGTCACCGGGCAATAGCTCCCCTTTGAGCAGAGCGGCCAATGGGTAGGCCACGGCGGTGAGCACCAGGCAGCTGGCGAAGGCGGTCAGGCAGAACCGCCGGGTTCGGCGGTCACACCGCGACCACAGCTGGGCCACCACGGCGGGAAGCAGCAGCAGGGTGGTCTCCTTGGTCATCAGGGCCGCCGCGAAGCAGGCACCACCACCAGCATGGGCCCAGAGCCGGGAGGTGGGCGAGGACACCAGCACCAGGGCGGCCAGGACCCATGCCACGGCCAGGTTGTCGAGCAGCACCATGCGGTGGTAGCTGAGCCCGAGGGGGCTGAGGGCGAAGAGCAGCACGGCGGCCGCCGCCGCCACCCGGTGCAGGCCGATGCGGCGCCCGAGCACGTAGAGGAGGGCACAGCTGGCGAGCTGGACCAGGAGCATCAGCTCGCGGCCCGCAGCCACCGCGCCGACGCTGCGGTCGAAGGCACCGGTGAGCCACGTCCAACCGGCGATGGTCAGCCATCCCAGAGGTGGATGGTCGTACCAGTAGGTGTAGTGAGCCAGCTGACCGGTCCGCTGCACGGCCCACGCCTGGGCCATGTAGGTGCCCTCGTCGTCGGACGGTCCCGGGGACCAGGCCATGCCCCAGGCGTGGACGACGCCGACCACCACCAGCAGCCCTGCCAGCA
>JADDQT010000132.1:0-2031 GCA_016781225.1 Actinomycetota bacterium | reverse complement strand
GCCTCACACGGTGGGACCAGGCCCACGCGCCGGCCCGGCTGCGCAGCGTCAGCCGAGGCGGTTGCGCCGCCTCGATGGTGCCCAGGTCCGGGAGCTCGTGGCCGGTGCCGGCCGGGCGGGGTCGTAGGGGCAGCTCGAGGTCGCTGATCACGCTGCGCCCCGCACGTGCGCAGTTCCGGTGACCTCGGCACCGACGACGCCCGGGCCGCGATGAGCGCCCACGTGGGCGGTCTTCTCCCACCCGCGGGCCCCGACGAGCTCGCGAAGGAGGGCCCGCACGGCGGCACCGGCCAGGATCACTTGGTACGGGAACGTCCCGAGGATCAGGCGTACGTAGTCCCGCGGCCGGGGCCGGAGGTAGTAGAGCCGGCAGAACTCGCGCAGCCCTGCTACCTCGAAGGCCAGGGTGGCCAGGGTGGGGACGGCCGGAAGGAACGACACGAGGGCCAGCGCCAGGGGAGCGTCGAAGGCGATCATCGAAACCAACGATGCCGGGATGGCGATGCCGGTGAAGGCCTGGAGGAAGGGCATGGCCAGCGTGTAGCGAGCCAGCCAGCGCTGCCGGCGGCGGGGGAGGCGACGCCAGACCCCCTTGCGCCAGACCTGGAAGAAGCCCTGGTTCCAACGGGTGCGCTGCTTGAACAGGGCTCCCAGGCTGCCGGGTGTCTCCTCCCGAGTGGCCAGATCGGGGTCGTAGGCCACCTCGACCACCGCCCCCAGGGCGCTCAGGCGGACTCCCAGCTCACAGTCCTCGGCCAGGCATTCCGGGTCCCAGCCGCCGACCGCTCGCAGGATGTCGCTGAGGACGAACACGGTGTTCCCCCCGAGGGGGATGAAGCGGTGGATGGCGTGGAGGTGGAGCCGGCTACGGAACCAGAAGAAGTACTCGAGGCAGTTCCGAAGCGAGTACCAGCTCGAGGAGAAGTTCATGAGCTGGACGCCACCCTGGACCACCTGGGCGCCGGAGCGGCGGAACGCCGCGTCGACCTGGCGCAGGAGCCGCCAGTCCACCTCGTCTTCGGCGTCGAAGACGCCGACCACCTCCCCTCGGCAGTGGGGGAGGGCCGTGTTCAGGGCCTTGGGCTTGTTCTTGGGGACGTTGTGATCCACCACGACCCGGAGGCGACCGGGCCAGGACTCGGCGCTGCGCAGGGCCACCTCGTGGGTGCCCGGGTCGTCGTGGCCCACCACCACCAGCACCTCGTAGTCGGGGTGGTCGATGCGCATCATCCGCTCGAGGGTGGCGGCCAGCACCGCCTCCTCGTGGCGGGCGGGCACGATAAGCGAGAAGGAGAGGCGCGGCTCCTCACCCCGGAGGGGGAAGCCGGTGGCCTCCAACGCCGAAGGGGTTCGCCAGGCGTGGAGCATCCACCACAGCGTGGCGGCGGCGATGGCGGCCATCGCCAGGGACGCGGCCAGGAAGCAGGCGAGGAACAGCACGGGTCAGCCCGAGCCCAAGAAGCCTTGTTGCTGGCGACGCTCGAGCACTGCTGTCATGACTCCCCCCGCGCTTTCCCAAGCGTTTCCGGTCACTGGCTTGTCGATGCACGGCCCTGCCTGTCACGGCCGGGGGAGATCTTTTTTGGCTCCGGCCCCCAGTTCTGACCTAGGAGAACCTCATCTCGGTGCCGTCGTCGAGGTGGTGGCTCTTGTCGTCGGGGTGCGAGCCGTCGTGGTCGTCGACGTCGACGAGGAGGTGGTGGTGCTGGTGGAGGACGTCCCACTCGTGGAGGGCGACCTCGATGATGGTCTCGAAGTCGTCGGGCCGGCCGGAGGCGGTGACCTCGGCGCTGGAGCAGAGCCTCCGGAACCCCCCGCTCGTTGCAGGAGAGGATCGGCCTGGCGGCCGATCCGCTGACGGTCGCTCTGGTTCAGGGCATCGAGGCGCTGGCTCAGCCGAGCCGAGGCTCTGGCCGCACGCTCCTGGTCGCCGTCGTCCAAGGCCCGTTGCAGCTCCTTCACCGCCGACTTGGCGTCGGCCACCTCCACGCTGTCGACGGGCAGCCCCAGGGCGTGGGCGGCGGCTCGGAC
>JADDQT010000131.1 GCA_016781225.1 Actinomycetota bacterium | reverse complement strand
CGCCGGGCAATGCGCCGGGCGAATCGGTGCTCGCCGCTGGCCGCCAGCAGGCGGCCCAGGGCAGCTTCGTCGATGGCGTTCACCACGTCGGCCGCGGTGCGCGCCTGCGAGCGGTCCATGCGCATGTCGAGGGGGGCATCGGCCCGGTAGGAGAAGCCCCGCTCCGCCTCGTCGAGCTGGGGGGAGCTCACGCCGAGGTCGAACAAGACGCCCGACACCGGTCCGTCCACGAGCGTGGCCAGGGCGTCGAAGCGGGCGTGGTGCAGAGCGGCCACCCGGTCCCCGAAGGCGGCGAGGGACTCGCTGGCCGCGGCGACGGCGCGGGCGTCACGGTCGACGCCCACCAGGCGCAAGTCGGGCCGTGATTCCAAGAGGGCCCGCGCATGGCCGGCGCCCCCGAGGGTGGCGTCGACCACCACGCCCGGCGGAACCTCGGCCATCAGGGTGACCACCTCGGCCACCATCACGGGTTGGTGCACGAACGCCTGGCTCATCTGCAGCCCCTCGACCGGCTGGGCGCCGACGGGGTATTTCCCCGCACAACGGGGATGGGAGCGGGCGGAGTTGGGCTCTCCCACCCTCCCGACCGAGGGGCAGCACATGGGCCACGCGTCATTCCTGGTGCTCTTCGTGTTCTTCTCTCTGGGTTCCTTGGTAGTGCCGTTCAGCTCTCCTCTTGGGTCAGGGCCCGCTCGGCGGGCTCCACTTTCTGCGACCACACCTCCGGGTTCCACAGCTCCACCCGCTCGATGGCGCCGTGCACCAGGACGTCCCCCTCTAGGCGGGCGAAGCCCCGCAGGTGTTGGGGTATGGCGATCCTGCCCTGCTTGTCCACGTCCACCTCTGCGGTGCCCGACGACCAGAGACGGGCCATGTTGCGTTCCTCGGGGCTCAGGTCCTGCGCCGTCTCCCGTGCCTCCATCTGCTCCTCGAAGGATTCGGGGGTCCACAGAGCGAGGCAGCGGTCGTAGTACTGGGTGAGATAGCCGCCGTGCTCGAAGGAGCTGCGGAACTTGGCGGGCAGGATGATGCGACCCTTGAGGTCCAGCGAGTGCTCGTACCTCCCGAAGAACCTCGCCACGCTGTTGATCGCTCCTCACGTCTGGTCCCCTGTGCTCCCACTCCGCTCCCGCTACCGGCCACCGCACTGGTGTGATCCACCACTTCAAACCACCTGACGCCACTTTACGACCACTATCCCCCACCGTCAACCCCAGGACTCCCTGCTGACCCCTTGGCTGCGGCTGATCGGTCCACCGGCTGCCACACCCATAGGCATTTATGGCATGCACTCTGCGGGTACATTCCGGTGGTGGCTCGGACCATTCAGGTGCGCAACGTCCCCGACGAGGTGCACGGCACCCTGTGCAGTCGGGCCGCAGCAGCCGGCTTGTCACTGTCCGACTACCTCTTGCAGGAGACCACCGGGGTCGCCGAGCGCCCACCTGTAGCCGACGTCTCGCCCGCGCCGGTAGCCGCCATGGCGGCTCCGAAGTGGAGGCCATCGTGGTCGCCGTCCGGTGCGGTCGTGACCGGCCGTGAGCTGTGCTCGTCCTTGACGGGTCAGCCGCCCTCGCCGCTCTGATCGGAAATCCTCCTGTGCCAGAGCGGAAGCAGTGCTCGCCAACGACGCCGACCTGCACGTCCCGCACCTGATCGATGTCGAGCTCGCCCACGCCTTGAGACGACTGGCCTCGCCGGCCACATGACACCGGACCGTGCCGCCGACGCTCGGGCAGACTTTGCCGACCTGGCCCTGGTTCGCTATCCCCACCAGCCGCTCACGACCGGATGTGGGAATTGCGGGAAACCTCTCTGCCTCCGATGCCGCCTTCGTGGCGCTGAGCGAAGCGTTCCCGGCAGGCTGGATATTAAGGCAGCCGGGTGCTCCTTCCTCCGGCGGTCCGCTGGCGCCCGACCCTCCCTAGCAACCGGCGAGATCGAAAGTGTGGCCGCCTATGGCGTCGAGAGAAGGTCTCAAGGTGCCGT
Source organism: Actinomycetota bacterium (assembly GCA_016781225.1). Lineage (GTDB taxonomy): Bacteria > Actinomycetota > Acidimicrobiia > Acidimicrobiales > YB1-3. The sequence continues at coordinate 3,887 of JADDQT010000131.1, read as the reverse complement.
TACCGCCGCCGGAAGTCACCGGCGGAGGCGAGCCATACCGGTCGTATGGCTCCAGAGTGGCGGTCACCGCAGATAGCTACACTGTAGTGTCTGTAGCGAGAGGAGGTCCATGGTGAAAGGGCAGCCGTTCAGCGTGCGCTTGGAGGAGGCAACCGAGCGGCTGGTCGAGGCCGAGGCCCGCCGGACACGGCGCACGAAGAGCGCGGTCGTCGAGGCCTTCACCGAGGAGACTGCCCGCACCCGACGCTTTCCAGGGATCGCGTTCCGGGGGGATGACGCACGGCGCCGTGCCTGGGTGATCGGCTCCGGTCTCGACGTGTGGGAGGTGATTCAGATGCTCGAGGACTTCGGGTCGTCTGAAGCGCTGGTGGCCGACACGCCCTTGTCGCTGGCCCAGGTACGACTGGCCGTCGCCTATCGTGACGCCTATACACACGAGATCGACGAGGCGGTGGCCGATAACCGCCGTCCCCTGGCTGACCTCAAGGTCCTGTTCCCGTTCATCGACGTCATGGAAGCATGAGGGGTGCGTCTGCTCCTGGACGCCAACCTGTCACCAAAGCGCATCGGCTCTGCCCTCGAGAAACGGGGCCACGACGTTCTGAGCCTGGCAGCCGACGCCGCCCTGGGCGCGCTGGACGATCCGGAGGTGCTGCAGCTCGCGGCGGGGCAAGAGCGCATCTTGGTGACGCGGAACTCCCGGGACTTTGCACCGCTGCTGCGGGAGTGGGCCGAAGCTGGCAGTCATCATGCCGGCTGCATCCTGATCTGGACCTTCGCCCACCACGAGTTCGGCGCCATCATCGAAGGCGTATCCGAGCTGCTGCGTGACCGTCGGGACGCAGAGCAGTGGCGGGATCTCACGATCGCCCTGTGACGGCGCGTTCTGTCACGGATCGACAACCGGCGGACCGAACACGTAGCCGTCGATCTGGCGTCGAAATCCGAGGGCGTGGACTAGATGGGCAAGAGACCACTGAACGGTGGGCTCGACCCTGAAAACGGCTTGTCCAACCGTCGAGGCACTGTCTCGCTGAGGTTCGCGGCGTCGATGGCGCCGTTCTCGCCCATCTCCTTCTGGCTCACCCTCATTCAGGTCCCGGCGCATAGTCGTCTGTCATGGCCGTCACAATGGTGGCCCAGGTCTGGGGGATCGCCCCCCGACCAGCCCCCGTATCCGGGTTCCAGTACTCGGCAAGCGACGATGACTCGACCCCACGCCAGGACGCTGATTGCACTGCACGGGCCACGTCAAGGCGATTCCAGCGGTGCGCTGCCAGCCACACGAGGTAGTTCATCTGCGGCCAAGCCGGCCCGCGCCAATAAGCATCTGGCTCGTAGGCCGGATGCTTCGGGGGCAAGTACCTGACCCCGTAGGTAGAGCCAAACCGATCCGGATCGAGAACTTGATCGAGCGCTCGCATCGCCCTTCGCTCGTCTTCCGTGACAAGCGCTCCGAGCACGCCGTCCAACGTAGGAATCGCTTGGGAGCTCCCAGGACCGACCTTGGCCAGATCGTCCCAGAGCCCCTCGTCTTCATTCCACAGTGAGCGGTCGATGGCGGCGCTCAACTGTTCAGCGATCCGTCGTGGCGTGTGTTCGCCAGTCAGGCGGGCAAGACAGCCGACTGTGTATGCACTGATGCAGTTGAAACCGGCCGGGCAGGAGACGAAGGCCGAGGATCCGCACGCAGCTTCTTCGGAGTCGAAATGCGTTCGACGAAGCAGTTGCCGATCGATGGCCGAGAACCGGGATTGGCTCCATGACGAGGTACCCATCCAGGCGTCCCAACGGGGAGAGTCGTCGGCCCCTGACTCCCACGGGTGAAAGATGGCCAGCAGTCCGTCGTCCGTCCGGCGGTGGGACCACAAGTAACTAATCCCCGTCATCGCTGAGCCGATCAGCTCATCCGGCAGCTCCCAGCCGGCGGCGTGAAGCCGCTCAAGGACAAGGCCATACACGGGAGGCTGAGTGAGTGAGGATGCGTCTCGGCGAGGCCCGCTTCGGTAACTGGGCTGGTGGAGATAGCGCATGTGCGGTACGAATCCGGACTCGCTCTGGGCGAAGAACACCGCCGCCAACTCCTCCAGGCACCGAGGGTCGCCCTGCCCCATCCAGCCCAGGCTGTGGAAGCACGAGTCCCACAGCCAAAGGTGCGGATAGGTTCGCCGGTTGGGCACGCAGTAGCCCATGTCGGGGACCCATGCAGCCTCCAGCACGCGCCGACAGGCGGTGCTGACCTCAAGGTTGGTCTCACTCTTCACCGGCTACCCCTTCGCTGTACCGCCTTTTCAGAATGCAACGCCGGGCGTGTCCAGGTCTCGGTCTCAGGCCGACTTCCGGGAGCGCTCGGATCGGCCAGCATTTCCAGCGGGAGCGGCATGTGAATGGCGGTAGATCGTGCCTGCGCCGGGCCGTGCCACCTTCATCGGTCAGGGGAGGATGTCGCCAGAGCCGTCGTTCGGTGCGGGGTCAGGACCGCCAACAGCGCGCGCGGGTCGGCTCGTAGCGTGGAACGAGTGCGCAGCAGGGTGATCGTCATGTCGGTCGTCGCGATCACCGTGCTGCTCGTCGGTGGCGCGATCCCGTTTCTGGGGAGCGAGACCGAGTGGGCAATGGAGAGGTGCTCTGCGGTGGCTCCGGAGGGGAGCCAGTCGGCCGTCAGTGGCTGGTCATGGTGGCCCTACGGCACGAAGTGCCGGCTGACCACGAGCGACGGAACAACGCTTCGAACGGTTCTCCCGCCGTGGCGCGCTGAGGTTGACTGGGAGAACTTGAACCGCCATTGGCGGAGGAGCGCGTAATCGGCGTGCGGGTCACCTACCGGTCGGACGATCTGGCGCGACCGAACCTCGCACGTTCCCGTCGTTCGGTTGCACCGCTGCGCGGCGCGAGAGGCGTGCCGAGCGACTTGAGGGGGCCACGCAAACGGCTCTACGACGACGGTTGCTCCCGAAGCTCCTTCCCGGCGCGGCGAGACGGCGAACGAGAAGGGAATAGCCGCCGACAACGCCCCCGGCCGCAGCGCCCCCTGCCCCTAGGACCAGCGACGCGGGAGCTTCGGGAGCGGCACACATCGGCGCTGGCGCATCGCGCTCGACGCCTGGCTCATCAGGGGGCGCGTCAATGATGATCGTGTCATTGCACGGCGCAGGCTCTGGACGCGCGTTGCTTGCGACGAGTGCGGCAGCGACGGCAAACGCCGCGGTCGCGAAGATCACGACGATCACGATCTGGATGACCTTCACGCGCTGATTGTCGCATGACGCCGGGGCGCCGGGGCCTCGTGTCTCACGATGTTCCGTCTCGCGAAAGGGCGAGCGGCGCTGAATTTGCCGCCTTCCGCACATGAGCAATCGGTGCGGGCAGAACCGCGACCAGTCTCGTCGATAGGTACGGCTGGGTCTCCTACCGCGAGGACCAGACCTTGGTCCCGGTCCCGAGGCACAATGACGGTCATGCGCTTCCAGCTCACTGTCCTGGAGCCGCTGCGGCGACGCTTGGCCTGGTTTGCCTCGGACTCGTAGCCGTCGGAGGCGCGTATCCCTTTACCTCTCGCCCGAGCTGGCAGTGGTCATGGGAGTCGCCATCACTCGCGCTCGTCGGGTTGCTTCTTGCTGCTGGAGCCGTCGTGGGCGTGTCGCTCACAGCCTGGCGGGCGCTCGGCGACGGAGGGTGGAGCCACGTCGCACTTGCTGCACTATTTCTCGGCGCGGCCGCTGTTGCCATCTTCCTGCTGTGGCGCTCAGGAAGCTGGCTCCCGACCTTCACCGCCGAACTTCTAGAGCAGTAGCGGCTGGGCGGCGAGGGGCAAGAGGGTCTCTCTGGAGCGCGACCGATTCGGCAGGGAGGATGGAGTCAGAGCTTCTGACCCATCCCCGTCCAGG
>JADDQT010000386.1:185-1749 GCA_016781225.1 Actinomycetota bacterium | reverse complement strand
GCCGCCAGGGAGCGGGGCCGGCACCGTTGACGGGGCCAGAGTGACGGCCCGGAAGGCAGCCGAGGTCGCCCCGGCGGACGCGCGGGTCCCAAAGGGCACCGAGGTGGCGGTGACGTCGGGACCAGCCCGCATCGACCGTCGTACCAAGAACCTCACCAGCCGCCTCCAGCCCGGCGACGTAGCCATCATCGACCACGAGGACCTGGACCGCCTGGCCGCCGAGGGGCTCCTGCAGCAGCGAGTGGCGGCAGTTGTGAACGTGGCCCGTTCCCTGTCGGGGCGCTACCCGAACGTCGGGCCCCTCCTCGTGGCCGCCGCCGGCATCCCGCTGATCGACGGCGTCGGCCCGGAGGTGATGGAGCGGGTGGCGGAGGGCCAAACGGTGCGCGTCCAGGGCGAGGAGGTGTGGCTCGACGGAACCGTGGTGGGCAGAGGTGTCCGCCAGGACCTTCAGTCGCTCGAGCGCGACTACGAGGCAGCCAAGCAGGCGGTGGGCGACGAGTTGGAGCGCTTCGCGTCCAACACCCTCGAGTACATGCAGCGGGAGCACCACCTGGCCTTCGACACGCCGGACGTCCCCGACCTCGACGTTGACATCAAGGGCCGCCACGTGCTGGTGGTGGTGCGAGGCAACGACTACCGGGAGGACCTGGCCACGCTTCGCGGCTACGTGCGTGAGATGCGCCCTGTCCTCGTGGCCGTCGACGGCGGCGCCGACGCCCTTCTGGAGTTCGGGTTCCGGCCCCACGTCATCATCGGTGACTTCGACTCGGTGTCCACCGAGGCCCTCCGCAGCGGCGCCCAGCTGGTGGTGCACGCCTACCCGGGAGGCGACGCCCCCGGCGCCGCCCGCCTGGACGCCCTCGGCCTGGCCTACACCACCTTCGAGGCGGGCGGCATGAGCGAAGACGTGGCCATGCTCCTGGCATACGAGAAGGGGGCCCAACTCATCGTGGCCGTCGGCTCTCACGGGTCCATGGTGGAGTTCCTCGCCAAGGGGCGCTCGGGCATGGCGTCCACCTTCATCACCCGCCTCAAGGTGGGCCAGCTCCTGGTGGACGCCAAGGGCGTGAGCCAGCTCTACCACAACAGGCTCCGCAAGCGGGACGTGCTGCTCTTCCTCCTGGCGGTGACGGCGTGCTTCGTGGTGGTGGGTGTGGCCTTCGTCCCCCGCGTGTACTTCGAGAGCCTCTGGCTCCTCGTGCGGGAGGTGCTGCGCTCCATCACCCATTGAGGGTGTCGAGCTCGCCACCATGGTCAACTTCCGATTCCACCTCGTGTCCATCACCGCCGTCTTCCTGGCCCTGGCGGTCGGCATCGGGCTCGGTGCCACCGTGGTGGACCAGGCGACCGTCGACGTGCTCCAGCGGCGGCTCGACGGCGTCTCCCAGCGTGTGGACCGCACCGATGGCGAGAACCGGCGCCTCGGCGACGACCTTGGCCGGTGGTCGAGGTTCGCCGACGAGGCCGGCAACGAATCGGTCGAAGGACGCCTGGCCGAGGTCCCGGTGATCGTCGTAGGTGTGCAGGGGACCGAGCGGGGTCCCGTGGAGGCGCTCCAGGC
>JADDQT010000386.1:0-173 GCA_016781225.1 Actinomycetota bacterium | reverse complement strand
GGCCGGCGCCCGTTACCAGGCCACGCTGTGGCTCACCTCCAAGCTACGCCTGGACAAGCCCGAGGACGTCACCGCTCTGGCCCAGATCGTGGGGAGCACCGCCCGGGCGCCCGACCCGGTTCGCCAGGCGGCTGTGGCCCAGCTGGCGTCCAGCCTGGCCGCCGGGAACGCTG
>JADDQT010000130.1 GCA_016781225.1 Actinomycetota bacterium | reverse complement strand
GATCCGTGGCCCCCTGCCGACCGGGAGACAGCGGTCCACATCGAGAGGGAGAGCAGGGACCTGGACGCCAGGGCCGCCGAGTGGGAGCGGCAGACCCGCGCCGGCCGAAGAGGCGGGCCCGGGCGACGAAGGGTGAGGAAGCAGCCTGGCGACTACCCAGCCACGGAGCCGGCGACACACGGCCAGAGCGAGGACTCCCCGCCGGCCGGTTCCGGAGCCGACGCCGGGCAGGCCGGCTCGGAGGCCAGGCGGCGAGTGGTGAGGCGGAGGAGGCGCCGGGGGCCGTAATCACGGCCGCTCGGACCACCCGGCGCAGGCGCTTCCCGGCCGCTCAGCGAGAGAGCAGGATCTGCTCGCAGCTGGAGCAGAAGAACACCGTGTCGCCGAGCCGCTGCTTCCAGCCCTGGGGGAGCCACATCAACGTCCGGCAGTTCCTGCAGGTAATGTTCTGGGTGTGCTCGGCGAGGCCCAGCCCCGTGAGCTTGGAGGGGAACACCCGGCCCTTGCGGGGAACGGGCACCGCGTTGCCGCTCTTGGCGGCCTTGTCCCGAGCCAGCCGGTCGGCGTTGGCCTTGGCCGCCTGCTGGGCTCGCCTGCGGCAAGCCTCCTCCCAGGGAACGCCGGCCCACTTCACGTGGCCCGGACCCCCCGAGTAGTTCGTCATGCCGTTCTCCGGCGGGCGATCGAGGAGGTGGCCACGGCGGGCGAAGGAGTAGGCCTCGTTCAGCGTCTTCATGCGCAGCTCGGCTTCCTTGCGCACGGTCTCGGGGCTCCCGGTGAAGCGGTCCGGATGGAAGATCTGGGCCAGGACCTTGTAGGCGGCGGTCACCTCCGCAGGCGTCGCCGACGGCGACACGCCGAGCACCTCGTAGGGGGCCAGTTCGGTGGTCTTCTGCTTGGTGTACTTCACGCCTTGGTTCTCACGACCGGGAGGGTGGTCTTCAGCTGAAGGAGTGGGTGGCAGGACGCTGCTGTCCCGCGCCAAAACTCTAACGCGCAGGTCGCCGGGTGCAGCACCGGGCTTACTCGGCGGCCTCGGCCAGGGCTTCTGCCAGGGCGGGGTGCACCATCAGGCTCTCCGAGATGTCGGAGACCTTGAGGTCGGCGGTCACCGCCAGGGCCAGCACCGAGATCAGCTCGGCCGCTCGCCTGCCCACGATGGAGCCGCCGAGCACGACCCCTGTGGCGGGGTCGGAGAGGATCTTCACGAAGCCGCGGGAATCACCTTCGATCAGCGCACGGGCATTGGCGGCGAAGGGAACCTTGGTGACACGGATCTTGCGACCGAGGGCGAACGCCTCGGCCTCGGGAAGACCCACATCGGCGATCTCGGGCTCGGTGAACACCGCACTGGCCGCCTTGTCGTAGTCGAGGTGCCGATGTTGTCGGGTATGGAACCCCATCACGTGCTCGGCCACCTTGCGCCCCTGGGTCCAGGCCACCGATGCCAGCGGCAGCTTCCCCGACAGGTCGCCAGCGGCATAGATGTGGCGGACGTTTGACTGGCAATGGTGGTTCACCGTCACGTACCCGTGGGCGTCGGCCTCGACGCCGGCCTCGTCCAGACCGAGGGCCTCCGAGTTGGGCAGTGCGCCCACGGCCAGCAGCACGTGCGATCCCCGAGCGGTGCGGCCATCGTCGCAGTGGACGACCACCCCGCCGTCCACGCGGTCCACCCCGACCGCCTTGGCCCCCTTGAGCAGCGCCACCCCGCTGCGCAGGAAGTCCTCCTCGAGCGCCGCCGCCACCTCGGGGTCCTTCTGGGGGAGGACCTGCTGGCGGCTCACGATCAGGATGACCTTGGCTCCGAACGAGCGGAACATGTGCACGAACTCCACACCCGTGACCCCCGAGCCGACCACCACCAGGTGCTCGGGCAGCTCGGGCGGCGGGTAGGCCTGGCGCGTGGTGAGGACCCGCTGACCGTCGGGCTGCGCCCACTCGGGCACGCGGGGGCGGCTGCCGGTGGAGAGCAGTACCGCGTCGGCCGCCAGCTCCTCCACGCCTCCGGCCGTCTCGGCCACCACCTCGTGCGGGCCCTTCAGGCGGGCGGTGCCCTCGATGACCCGCACGCCCTGGCTGCGCAGCAGGTCCGTGAAGGACGTCGCCAGGTGGTTCTCCACGTCCGCCATGCGCTGGCGCAGGGCTTCGAGGTCGACGGCGGCGTCCATCGACATGAGGCCCATGCCGTGAGCCCTGCGGGTCACCGACATCACGCCCCCCGTGGCGATCATGGCCTTGGACGGGATGCAGTCCCACAGGTTGGCCGAACCGCCCACGATGTCGCGCTCCACGAGGGTGACCTCCGCCCCGAAGCGGGCGGCGTGGGTTGCGGCCTGGAGGCCGGCAGGGCCTCCTCCGACGATGACGAAGCGCACGGCCATGAAGCCTTCGAGGGTATAGGCAGCGGCGAGGAAGGGGTTGCCCTCCGGCCGTGGCCGGCTACTCGGGGACGCCCCTGCAGAAGAAGCTGGGCATCAAGCCGGGGCACCGTGTGTCCTTCGTGAACGCGCCGGCCGGCTTCGCCGAGCAGTTCACCGACGTGGAGGTGCTGGCCCGCCTACAACGGCCGCTCGACGTCGTCTCCACTCCACCCCGGGCGTTTGAACACAGGCCCCTACCCGGGCCGCGGCACAGTGAACAAACGTGGCGTTGTCACACCTGCCTGGCACCATCGCTTGGTGGCCACACAGCAACGATTGAACCGCTTGACCCGACGGCAACACGGTCTGCTGACCCGGGAACAGGCGATGGCTATTGGCTTGAGCCGCCGCCAGGTCGAGGACCGCGTCCGTCGAGGCCACTGGGTCGGCGTGCGCCGGGGCGTGTACGCGGTCGCTGGCATGCCCCCGAGCCGGGAACAGGCGCTCCTGGCGGTCCTGCTGGCAATCGACGGCCCGGCCGTGGTCTCCCACGAGTCCGCCGCCCGGTTGTGGGACATCAAGGGAGTTGCCGAGCCCGAATGCATCACGGTGACCGTCGACCTCGGGCGCGTCGTGCGCCTCGAGGGTGTCCTCGGCCGACGACGAAGTGGGACGCTGTTCGACGAGGATCTCGTCGTCGTCCGAGGCGTCCCCGTAACGTCCCATGCCCGCACCCTGATCGACCTCTCTAGCTCGCTGTCTCCGAGCCAGCTGGCGGCGCGCTGGACCAGGCTCTTCGCAAGGGGCTCCGGTTGGAGGCGGTGCGCAGGTGCGCCGGCCGCCTGGCGCCGGCGCCCGGCCGGCGGATGACTCGGGTGCACACGCTTCTGGCCCAGAGGCTGCCCGGGTACGACCCAGGCGACAGTGACCTGGAGACCCGCGCCCTCAGGGTGCTGGTGTCGGGCGGGTTGCCCGTTCCCCGTCAGCAGCTGGCCGTCAGGGCCGGAGGGCGTCGGTTCAAGCTCGACCTGGCCTATCCCGACGTGCGGGTCGGCATCGAACTCGACGGGTGGGACACGCACCACACGTTCTCCGCCTTCCACCATGACAGGGAGCGTGACGCGCTCCTGGCGTCAGCGGGGTGGATGATCGCCCACTTCAGCGCCCGCACCGCGGATCACAAGATGGTGGCCGCCGTCACCGCCTTGCGGTCCCGGTTTGAACAATCGGTCGGTGCCTGACCGCGGCCGAACGAACAGACGCGCTAGGCGGGCGGGGCCTGCACCGGGTGGGGCATGCACAGTTCGTCGTACTCGGCGATCACGATCTCGCCGGCTTCCGGGCCGCACGCCGGGCAGCTCGGATCGCGGTTGACCTTGAAGGTGCGGAAGGTCTCCTCCAGGGCGTCGTAGGCAAGGAGACGCCCCACGAGCGGGTCACCCAGGCCCAGTACGAGCTTGATGGCCTCCATGGCCTGGATGCTGCCGACGATGCCGGGGAGCACACCCAGCACGCCGGCCTCGGCGCACGAGGGCGCCATCTCGGGCGGGGGCGGCTCGGGGATCATGCAGCGGTAGCACGGTCCGTCGTAGGGGGCGAACACGGTGGCCTGTCCCTCGAAGCGGAAGATGGAGCCGTGCACCACCGGGATGCGCTTCACCAGTGATGCGTCGTTGACCAGGTAGCGGGTGGGGAAGTTGTCGGTGCCGTCGACGATGACGTCGTAGCCGTCTATGACGTCGAGCACGTTGTCGGCGCCGAGGCGCACGTCGTAGGTGGCAACGTCCACGTCGGGGTTCAAGGCGGTGAGGGTCTTCTTGGCCGAGTCGACCTTGCGCTCCCCAACCCGGTCCATGTTGTGCAGGATCTGGCGCTGGAGGTTGGAAGCGTCGACCACGTCCATGTCGATGACGCCGATGGTGCCGACACCGGCCGCGGCCAGGTACAGAGCGGCCGGGGACCCGAGGCCGCCGGCGCCCAACAGGAGCATCTTGGACTCGAGCAGCTTCTGCTGGCCGGTGTCGCCCACCTCGGGGAGGAGCAGGTGGCGCTGGTAGCGGTTGCGCTGCTCGGGGCTCAGCGTCTTCGGCACCGACCACGGCCGGCCCTCGTCCTTCCACCGGTTGAAGCCGCCGGACAGGTTGACCACGTCCTGGTAGCCGAGGTCCTGCAGGGTCTTGGCCGCGAAGGCGGAGCGGAACCCGCTGGCGCAGTGGACTATGACGGGTTGCGACTTGTCGGGAACCTTGCCCTCGACCTGTCCCTCCAGATGGCCACGGGGCAGGTGCAGGGCGCCGGGGATGGCCCCCTGCTCGTACTCGTCCGGCTCCCGCACGTCGAGCACGAGGGCCTGGCCGAGGCGGGACTCGGCCTCATCCCCGTCTATCTCGGTGATCTGGTCCTTGACTCGGGCGAGCAGCTCTCGAGAGGTCGGCATAGGTCTTCAAACCCTACCTGTGCGGTCGACATTCCGGGCCAGACTGGCGCCATGGAGTTCCAGGAAGTCGTCCGACAGCGGCGGATGGTCCGCAACTACCAGGACCGGCCGCTGCCGCCCGGGGCGCTGGACCGCATGCTGGCCAACGCCGTCCGTGCGCCGTCCGCGGGCTTCAGCCAGGGTTGGGCCTTCCTTGTGCTGGAAGGCAGTCAGGAGACCGGGCGCTTCTGGGAGGCCACCTTCTCGGGCCGGTCACGAGACGACTTCGCCTGGCCCGGCCTGTTCCGCGCCCCCGCCATCGTGGTCGCCCTCTCGCACAAGGACGCCTACCTCGACCGCTACGCCGAAGAGGACAAGGGCTGGTCCGACCGCGACGAGCGTCGATGGCCGGTCCCCTACTGGCACGTCGACACTGGCTTCGCCGCCCTCCTCATGCTCCTCACCGCGGCGGACTCCGGGCTGGGAGCGTCGTTCTTCGGGATCTTCCCCGAGCAGCTCAGCGGGTTCCGCGAGGCGTTCGGAGTACCCGACGATCACACACCCGTCGGTGCCATGACGGTCGGCCACCCGGCGCCCGACCGGCCTTCGAGCTCTCTGCGGCGGGGCCGCCGCCCACTGGCCGATGTCGTGCACCGGGGGCGCTGGTGAACGGTGCTCGCCAACCACTCCCTTGACAGGGAGATTCGGATGGCATGAAATACATCGAGTTACCGCTTTCCCCCTATGACTCCTGCGCCAGCCTTCTGGAGGCTCCATGAGCGCCCCGTCCACCCCGTCCGTCCCCGCCGGTGCTGCCGCCGGCACCCTCACCATCCGGCCTTGGCCCGACGACGTCATCGACTCGCTGGGCCACGACCCTCGCTCCCACTACGTCGAGACGTACTGGCTCGGCATCCTCGGTCCGTCCACCACGTGGCTGCTGCGGCGGCTGGTGGCCGGGCTCGATGTGGACCCCGACGGCTTCGAGCTCGACCTGGCGGAAACCGCTCGCTGCCTCGGCCTGGGTGACAAGGGGGGGCGCCACTCGCCGTTCGTTCGAGCCCTCGGCCGCCTGGTGCAGTTCGACCTGGCGCAGTCCCAGGGACTGGTGCTCTCGGTGCGACGCAAGGTGCCGCCGCTGAACCGCCGCCAGGTGCT
>JADDQT010000385.1 GCA_016781225.1 Actinomycetota bacterium | reverse complement strand
GGCCGCGGCTAGCTTCCCACCGTGGGCAAGGCATCGAGCGCCAAGAAGGTGGCAAGGGCGGCCACCACGGGAGGTGGGCGCACCAGCCAGGGGGCGCGGCCCTGGGGTTGGTACTCGGCACTCGCGGTGGTGGTGATCGTGGGCGCGTTCCTAGTGGTCAGCAGCCGCAACGAGCGCCTGAGCGCCGACAACCCCGCCACCGCGGACAAGCCCCGCGCCGCTGCGCCCGACAGGAACTTCCCCGGGGACCACTGGCATGCCGCCTATGGCATCTACGTCTGCGACAGGTTCGCTCCCGACATCCAGACCGAGCGGGACCCGAGCGGCATCCACACCCACAACGACGGGATCATCCACATCCACCCCTTCACTCGCGCCGTCTCTGGCTCCAAGGCCACCTTCGGCGTCTTCGCCGAGACCGTGGGACTGTCCGTCTCCGACGACGAGCTCAAGGTGGGGAACAAGACGTACAAGAACGGTGACAAGTGCGGGGACGAGGAGGGCCGGCTGCGGGTGCTGCTCAACGGCAAGGAGAGGCCCGGCGACCCCAAGGACATCCGCCTCCAGGACCGCGACCAGCTGGTGATCGCCTTCGCCCCGGACGACGCCAAGGTCCCCGAGAATCCTCCGTCGGCGCCGAACCTCGACAACCTCAACGACGTCGAGGGCAGCCCCGGGGCCACCTCGTCCACCACCCAGGCGCCCAACCCCGAGGGCACCACCCCGCCGCCGGGGGAGCCCTCGGCACCGGTGCCATCCGGTGCCGAGCCTTCCACTACCGCGCCGGCGCCCACGAGCGCACCGCCGCCCGCTCCGTGAAGGCGGTAGTCCTCGTCGGGGGCATGGGCACCCGCCTGCGCCCCCTCACCCTCACCACTCCCAAGCAGATGCTCCTAGTGGCCGAGGTAACCATGATCGAGCGGGTGCTCAGCCACCTGTCCGACCACGGGGTGAAGGAAGCCACCCTTTCCATGGGCTACCGCCCGGATCCCTTCCTCACCGCCTTCCCGAGCGACCGTTGTGCCGGCGTCGCCCTGCATTACGCGGTCGAGCCCTCGCCGCTGGACACCGGCGGCGCCATTCGCTTCGCCGCTCTGCACGCAGAGGTCGACGAGACCTTCGTCGTGGTGAACGGGGACGTGCTCACCGACCTGGACGTGAGCGAGCTCGTCGCCTTCCATCGAGGGTGCGGCGCCCAAGCCACCATTCACGTCACGCCGGTGGCCGATCCCCGCGCGTTCGGCGTAGTCCCCCTCGACGAAGCGGGACGCGTGCAGGCTTTCATCGAGAAGCCCGACGATCCTCCCACCAACCTCGTCAACGCCGGCACCTACGTGATGGAGCCGGGGGTTCTGCAGCGCATGGCCCCTGACCGGCGGTTCTCCGTGGAGCGGGAGACGTTCCCCTCCATGGTCGAGGAGGGCTCCCTCTTCGCGCTGGCGTCCGATGCCTACTGGGTGGACGCCGGCACCCCCGCCAACTACCTGCGGGCCCAGCTCGATCTGCTGTCGGGCCTGCGGGTCGGCGCACCGGCCCCGGGCGCCAGCGAAGGTGAGCCGGGCGTGTGGACCATCGGCGGACCGGTGGTGGACGGGGAGGTGGTGCCGCACAGCCTCGTCGGCGACGCTGCGTTCGTGGCCAAGGACTCTGTGGTCGAGGGCTCCGTCGTGGGCGCCGGCGCCCGCGTGGAGGGGGCGAGG
>JADDQT010000016.1 GCA_016781225.1 Actinomycetota bacterium | reverse complement strand
GCTTCGCCCCCGGTGGCACCGTGGCCGCACGAGTGTCGTGCTCCGTCGATCTCACTGACGTCAGCTTGCTCCACCTACCAGGCTCGCGGACCCTTACCGCACGGTTCGTGTCACCCGTCGATGTGTACCGGGAGGGCTGACATGGGACGCGACGAACGGGGACAAGTGACCGCCTTCATGGCCGTCTTCGTGGTCGCCCTGCTGGCCGTGGCCGGCCTCGTCGTCGACGGTGGGTACACCTTGGCCGCGAAGCGGCGGGCCATCAATGAGGCTGAGGGGGCCGCCCGCGCCGGCGCCCAGGCGCTCCTTCCGGCCAGCCTCCGACAGGGCCGGGCGATCCCCGACCCGGCCCGAGCCGCCGCCGCCGCACACGGCTACCTCGCTGAGACTGGCCACGTCGGAACCGTGGACATCACCGGTGACCGGGTGTTGGTGACCGTGTCCTTCGAGCAGCCCATGCTGATCCTCGGGATCGGCGGAATCGGCAAGGTGACCGTCACCGGACGGGGAGAAGCCCGTGGTGTGCGTGGTGTGGTGAGACCTGAGACAGCGCCATGACCAGGGTCCGGCCGACGTTCACCAATCTGGGAAAGGGGATCGGCGCCCTGGGCCTGCTTGTCATCCTCGTGGTCGGCGTGCCCGCGCTGCTGTGGCAAGCAATCGGATGGCCGCTCCCCCGCACCGTCCCAGACATGACGGCCCTCGGCGAACCTGTCTCCGATACGGTCCTGGTCAACGGCCTCGCGGTCGTGTGCTGGCTCGCCTGGGCCCAGCTCGTCATCGCGGTGGTTGTCGAGCTCATCGCCTGGGCACGGGGTCGCGCTGCGAGCCGTCTCCCCTACGCCCGCTCAACCCAGCGCTTCGCCGCCTGGCTCGTGAGTTCCGCCCTCTTGCTCGTCACCCCGGGGGTGGCCGCGGCCTGGACTCCAAGCCCGCCCCTACCGGCTCCAGCCCAGCAGCCGGCATCTGCGTGGTCCGCAGCCACCGCTGACACCGGCCTACCCGCCACGCCATCGACCACCGTCTCGACTGTGGAACCCGCCGACGTCTCCCGTCCCCCGCCCGCGCGGGGAGCACTCAAGACCTACGTGGTCGTCCGACGGGACACGCTTTGGGCCATCGCCGAGCGCCATCTCCAGGATCCTCGGCGCTGGCCCGAGATCCTCGATCTCAACAAGGGCCGACGGCAGGAGGACGGGCGGGCCCTCGACGACCCGAGGCGGATCCATTCCGGCTGGGTCCTGCACCTCCCCAGCGACGCCGTCGGCCTCCCCGAGGCCGCGGCCACCGAGTCCAGTTCCGGCTCGACCGATGCGGTCGACCTTGTGGAGGTGGCCCCCGGCGACACGCTGTCTGCAGTGGCCGAAGGCAAGCTGGGCGACGCCGACAGCTGGCCCGCCATCTACGACCTCACCGAGGGCCAGCCGCAACCCAGAGGGGAAACCCTTGCCGATCCCGACCTCATCCGCCCGGGGTGGACCCTGCGGGTGCCGCTCAAGCCACGAGCACAAGGTCCCTCACCAGCCCCCGTGGCCACCCCTGCTCCGGTCAGCGCTCACCCTGCAGCCGAGCCACTGGTGCCGTCACCGCCCACCTCTTCGGGCTCTCCGAGTCCTGACTTGCACACTCCCCCATCCACGGAAAGCCCGGCGCCTCAAACAACGGTCTCTGCCGGACGCACCCCGACTGAGCCCTCAGCCCCACCGGCGCCCACCATTCCCGACCTTGAGCAGTCGAGGCCGGCGGGACCTCGCACTCCCAGTTCCCCGAGTCCCAACATTCCAGTCGGCATCCTCGGTTCCGGTCTCCTCGCCGCCGGCCTCGTCGCCATCCTCGACCGCCTGCGTCGAATCCAGCGGCGCCACCGGCGGCCCGACCACCGCCTCCCGGCGCCCGAGCCCGATTTGGCACCGACGGAGACCGCTCTTCGATCTGCCGCCGACGAGGAAGGCGCAGGTCGGCTCGACCAGGTACTGCGAGCGATGGCAGCGGGAATGGCGGAAGCGGGTTTGTCGAAACCTCCGCCGGTCGTGGCAGTCCAGCTCACCGGCGGCAAGGTCGAGATACTCCTCGGAGAGGCTGGCGTTGCGCCGCCATCTGGCTTCAAGTCCGCCGCAGAGGGCTGGATGTGGACCGTGGACGAGAAGCTCGGCGCGGCTGAGATCGAGCGCCGCGCGAACTCGATCGCCCCCCTCCCGGCGCTCGTCACAATGGGCGTCACCGAGAGCGGACAGCTCCTCGTCGACCTGGAGACCGCGGGCTCTACCGCCGTCACCGGCGATCCTGAGGCCGTGGCCGGTCTGCTCCGAAGTGTTGCTCTCGAGCTATCAACGAGCGTTTGGGCAGACCACGTGCAAGTTGTTCTCGTCGGCTTCGAGCTCCCAGAGCTGGATCTTCTCGACCGAGTGCAGACCTTTGACTCGCTCGACGAGGTGGTCGACCAGGTCGAGGCTGAGGCGACGGCCGTAGGCAACGCCCTCGATGACGCGGGGTGCAGCTCGACCTTGGCTGCTCGGACCCGCAAAGACGCCTCGGATGGCTGGTCTCCGCTGGTCATCGTCTGCGCTGATCCTCCGACCGATCACCAGGCGGAACGGTTGGTCAAGCTGGCGGGCGAGGGTGGCCGGGGTCTTGCCGTTCTCGCCTCTGGCAACCTGCCGTCGGCTCGGTGGCGGCTCGAGGTGGAGCAGGAGCTGATCAACATTCCACCGCTCGGGTTACGAGTGCGTCCACAGTTTCTCAGCGCCGGGGAGGCCGACCGGCTGCACTCGCTCCTCGACACCGCTGCAAACGCGCAAGACGTGGAGTTGCCGGAGGATCGGGAGGAACCCGACGAACCACTCGCAGCGCTGGTCCCGGACGCGCCATTCGAGGAACCGACTGCCGAGATCGAGGTCCGGGTACTGGGACCGGTCGAGGTGGTGGGAAGCCAGGGCGAGCTTTCTGGCAAGCCCCTCGAGCTGGTCACCTACCTCGCCACACACCCGACTGGTGTGGACGCCGACCGGCTCAAGGCCGCGCTGTGGCCGCCGGACAAGCCACCCGCCCAGAAGACCCTCGCCAACACGGTGTCGTCAACGCGCCACCAGCTCGGCCTTGCCGCGAATGGTGGTTACCACCTTCCCCCGGCCAGCAAGGAGTTGTACCGGCCGGCCCCGTCAGTCACTACGGACTTGGAACGCTTCGAAACCCTCGTGCGCCATGCAGAGCATGAACACGGCCATGATGCGACCGCGAGGTTGCGACGAGCCCTCGGACTCGTTCGGGGACGGCCGTTTACGGCGATTCACGGATTCGACTGGGCCGAGATCGAGGGGCTCGTTGCGCGAACCGACGCGGTGATCGTGGACGCCGCCCATCGCCTTGCCCAGCTCTGCTTAGATGCCGGCGACATTCGCAGCGCCGAGTGGGCGCTGTCGCAGGGCCTGCTGGCCTCCCCCGGCAACGAACTCTTGTACCGAGACCGCATGCTCGCGGCCGACGCGGCTGGCAACCCCGCTGGGGTCGAAGCTGTTCTCGACGAGCTGTGCCAGGTGGTCGAAGCCCTTGAGCCCTATGACGCCCTCCATCCAGAAACCTTGGCCGTTTACGAGCGCGTCAGCCGCAAACGTCGGGTGGCTGGCTGAGGGAACCCGCAACTTCTATGGAAGTGGGTGGCGGACCCAGGCTGTACGGACATCTGGGATCCGCAGATGATCGACACACCCGATCGACCGCGCCCGGCGGCATACCTCTCTATCCCTGCCCGCGGCGTTGCTGTTGCCCGTGATCGGTCGAGGCGCGCAGCGCCTCGGCGTTGAACAGCCCCGACGGAGCCAGACCCAACACGTCGCTCACCGTGTCCACGAACCACTCGTCCGGGGGCATGAAGCCGTTGAGCACCCTGCTGATGTGCCCCCCGTTACGGCCCAGGGCCGGGATCAGGTCGCCCTGGCGGATGCCCCGCTCCGTCAGCACCCAGTAGGCGGGCTGGCGCCCGTAGGGGCCGACGTGCCGGCTGGGAGGTGCCCCGTAGGGGCCCGCGCTGGGCCGGGTGCGGGACGCCTCCAGGAGCTCGGCGGTGAACAGGTCGGACGAGTCCAGATCGAGGAACCTGGCCACGGCGTCCACGAAGGAGGGGGTGGGCACCGTCGAGCCGTTGAGCACCAGGCTGAGGTGGCCTTCGGAGCTCCCGGTCACGGTGACGAGGTCCGCCCGCCGGACCCGTCTCTCCCGGAGAAGCTGGTAGGCGGGCTGGCGCCCGAAGCGCCCGATCCGGGCGCGGCGGGCCCGGGCGTCGTCTTCCGGCCGGAGCAAGTTCCGCTCTGAGTCCTCCAGGAGCCTGTCTGTGAACAACGCCTCGCTGGGCAGGCCGAGGCGGTGGCTGACGGTCGTTACGAAAGCGGCGTCCGGTGCCCAGCATCCGCTGAGCACGCCGTGGACGTAGCTCGTCGAGCGACCTACGAGGGCGCCCACCGAGGCCTGGGTGATGCCTCGCTCCCGCATGCGCCAGTAGAGGGGCTGTCGACCGTACCGGCCGACCTGACTGCCGGGCTTTCGGCCGGTTGTTCCAATCTTCGAAGCCATCATCCTCATGATGTCGCAGGCACGGGCATGGTCGCCGAGGTGGCTCAGAGTCCGTGCCTCCCAAGAAGGCTCCCTTCCCAGGGCCGACTCAAGCAAGAATCGCATGCAGTCCCGGGACCCGCGGCACACATTGGTGGCAGCCAGGGCTGAGGAGATCGATGAGCGTTATGGGGCGTTCAACCTGCACATATCGCCGGTTATCTCGCGTCACCGTGCTTCCCCGAACGTGGTTCGGGGGCACCTGCCGTCGCACGTTCTGTGTGCCCTCTCACTTGGTCGAAGCGCTCCAGAGCGGGCATTATGAGCGCTCGTCGGGGCACCGTTGAGGCAGTATCTGGCGTGGCTTACCTGGTCAGGAAGCGGGCGGGGCGAGGGGAGACGTTCACCGGCACCGAGACCACTGTGCTCAATCGGGTCCTCTCGGAGCTCTACGGTCAGATGGGCACTCCTGCGTTACCTGCGGATGACGGCGCCCACACCATCTCCGCGCCGAAGCGCGAGGTACGCGCTGGTGCTGTGGTTGCTCTCCCTCTTGTTCGCGCTGCGAGTGCTCGGCCAGGCAGTCCAGTTCTGGACGACCGTGCCGTGGCTCCCCGGGTTCGAGTCGTTCCAGGGCAGTGGATTGCCTTACTGGGCGTTGCTGTTAGCGCAGATTCTGATACTCAGCTTCATGGTGCAACGTTCCTCGCGCGTACAGCGAGGGAGGGTGGTACCACGGCGCGAGACAGGTCGCGTGCTCATGTTGCTCGGTGGCGTGTACCTCTGCGGGTCGCTCGGGCGGATCGCGATCGGGCTTCTGCCCGGGGCACCACGATGGTTCCGGGCGTGGATCCCCGGAGCTTTCCACGTCGTGCTCGCCGGTTATGTCGTGACGCTCGCTGGTTACCACTTCCGTCTTTCGCACCCCGCGCCCCAGCCATCGCCGCGATCAAACGAGTCCGGGTCTTAACGCGAGAGGCCATGGTCCCCCGAGACCGGGCTCCCATGGCGGAGAGTCGCCAACCGTTCCACAATGGTGGAAAGCCGCGCTTCGACCTCTGCGCTGGTCGGCCTGGGTGTTGCGTTCCTCGCCGTGGTCACCGTGGGAGTCGCGTCAATATCCGGCGTGCTAAGACCGGCCGATTCCCATGAGTTGGCGCAAAATGCGTTAAGGATGAGGTTGCGATGCGCGAACTCGGATCTGCCGCTCGGCCCGGCGCCCGTTCGCCGTACACGGAGTCGAGCCTCGGGTGGCCGCATCGGGGCTGATGCGATCATGAGTCGCTGGCGCCACAAGGTCTTTAGGGGAAGGGGGGATGGTTCGCCTTTGCACCCGAGCGTGACTCGAGGCGCGCCGCATGGACATGCCTTCATGACGCGTCGGTGGCGGTCACGATCGGGTCGCTGGGATATGCCGAACTGCCAGCTCCGGGCGGGGAGACCTAGACGGGCACACCAGGCTGGCAGCGTTCATCCTCGGACCTGGACAGCTCTAGGGGGCAACCCAAGAAGGTTTGAGGGAAATCCCGGATGGCGACCGAGCGGGGTTCGGCCAACGATGGTGCCATGAGGACCACAATCGAGGCAGCTTTCACCGCCCAAGTCGATGAACTGACGAGTTCGCCGCCGTTTCGCCGGCTGGAGTCGGGCGAGGCGTCAGCGAAGGAGTACGACCGCTTCATCGCCAACCTCATCCGTACCCACGCGCGGTCCCCGCAGCTGGTTGCTTTCCTCTACGCCCTGGCTCCACCCGACGCCAGGGAAGATGTCCTGCACAACCTGCTGGAAGAACTTGGGATCGAAGACGAGTCGGGTGAACCGCATCCCGAGATGCTGAAGGACCTAGCCGCCTCCGCTGGTCTGTATGGCGTATTGCCCGAGCTGGAGCGGCTTGCAACCGAGGACCTCCGGGCCATCGCGTCGCAGCCGCTGCTCTACGCCACGCTGAAGGAGGTGGGACTCGCGGCGCTGTGCGAAGTGGTGGCCTTCGAGTACATGCTGTCCAGGGTCGCGAGCCGCATCGAGGCCGCCTTGGAGACGCACCGAGGATTGCCTCCTCAGGCCCTTCGGTGGTTCCACCACCACTCCGAGGTCGACATCGCCCATGCCGAGCAGGGCCTTAGGCACATCGACGACTACGTCCGCTACTACGGGCTCGCCGAAGCGGAGGCACAGGGCATCATCGAGCTGACCCTGCAAGAGAACGTCTTCGTCAGGCGCTACTTCGCCCAAGTGTCGCCGACCACGCCCTCGGCCACCTAAGCGATGAAGCTCGCCGCCGCCACCGTCTACGCCGTAGATATCCCGTTCACCGAGACGTTCACACACAGCGCCCAGGTGCGGCGGGCGTGTGACTCAGTTGTGGTCCGAGTCGTCAACGAAGAGGGCGTGGCTGGCTTCGGGGAGGGCGCCCCCCGCCCATACGTGACGGGCGAGACGCCAGATTCGGTGCTCAAGCACTTGGTGGGCGACGTGTGGCCAAGTCTGGCCGGCACCGAGCTCCCGAATCCGGTCGAGGATGGTCTCGCCGCCTTCGATGCCGTAATCCCCGAGACGACTGTGGCAGGAGTCATTGCGCCTAACGCGGCGCGCTGCGCCTTGGAGCTCGCCACCCTCGACTGCGCCCTTCGCTCCACCGGTGCCTCGGTTGCCTTGCTGATCCCCGCACGGCGTTCAACGCTGACCTACGGCGGGGTCATCACGGCCGGTGATGACGAGGCAGCGGCTCGAAGGGCCAGCCAGATGAGGTCGGTGGGGCTGGACCACGTCAAGTTGAAAGTCGGAACGGGCAACGATGTGGAGCGAGTCCGTGCCGTCCGGGAGGCGCTCGGCCCGGATGTGTCCCTGCGCCTTGACGCCAACGGAGGGTGGGACCTAGAGCAGGCTCTAACCGTCCTGAACGCCGTGGCTCCGTTCGGGATCGACGTCGTCGAGCAACCGCTCCCACGCCATGCGCTGGCCGACCTCAAGGCCCTCAGGCAGGAGTGCGCCGTCCCGGTCATGGCCGACGAGTCGCTGGTGACGCTCGAGGACGCTGAGATGCTCCTGAGCGCCGAAGCCGTGGACATGTTCAACATCCGCGTTTCCAAATGCGGCGGCCTCTTTCGCTCGACCGAGATGGTGCGGCTGGCGGCCCAGGCCGGAGTCGGTGTCCAGGTGGGAAGCCAGGTCGGCGAGACGGCCATCCTCTCCGCTGCAGGCCGACACCTCGCCGCATGGGCCCCGGAGCTGGCCTTCGTCGAAGGTTCCTACGGGACGCTGCTGCTTGCCGAAGACGTAAGTGTCGAACCCGTGCGCTTTGGCCACCGCGGACGAGCGTCGGTGCTTACCGGTCCGGGCCTGGGCATTGAGGTGGTGGAGGAGCGCCTGCGGCGCTACGCCAAGCGCGTCGTGGAGCTCCTGGCAGAAAAGACCAGGCCGTGATCTCGCTCCTCAAGGCCAGCCTTTTGCTCCGAGAGTTCGCCCACAACCGCCGCTTTGAGCGTGCGAGCGCCGACCCCCGGGCCAGCCAGGCACGGGCGTTGCTGGCGCTTACCAGGCGCAACGCCGACACGGTCTTCGGACGCGAGCATCGGTTCGCCTCGGTTCGAACTACGGAGGATTTCGCCCGTCGTGTGCCGGTAAACGACTACGAGGGGTTCAGGCCTTATGTGAATCGCATCGTCGCCGGTGACGCCGGTGTCCTCACCAGCGACCCGGTCACCATGTTCGCGACCACCAGCGGCACCACCGCGGAGCCCAAGCTCATACCTGCCCCGGACCGCTGGCGAGAGCAGATGGCGTCTCTGATGCGGCTCTGGATGTACCGAGCCCTCGGGCAGCATTCCCGCTACCTCGACCACAAGGTGTTGCTCGTCGTCAGCCCCGCGGTTGAAGGCCACACCGCGAGTGGACTGCCGTTCGGGTCTCTGTCGGGGATGACCTACCAGCGCATCCCGCGCCTCGTCCAGCGCAGCTACGCCGTCCCGTACGCAGTCGCGCTGGTCCAAGACCCCGAGGCCCGCTACTTCCTGACCATGAGACTGGCTCTCGGTCACTGCGTGTCCGCCGTGGGAACTCCCAACCCCACCTCCCTGATCCGCCTGGCCGAGACGGCGATCACCAGCAGTGACGAAATCGTGCGTGCTGTCCACGACGGAAGCCTCGGCATCCCAGATGGGGAGCTCGCACCCTTGGAGGCGCACGCTGTTCGTCGGCTGCGGGCCAGCGTGCGGCCAGATCGAAGTAGGGCCCGCTTCCTCGAGCAGGTGATCTCCGAGCACGGCGTGCTCCTCCCCGGGGCGTGCTGGCCGAGCCTGTCGCTGATCGGGTGTTGGCTGGGCGGTGCAGCCGGCCTCCACGCAGAACGGTTGAGCACCTACTTCGGCCACTCCCCAGCGATGAGGGACCTCGGGCTCCTGGCCAGCGAGGGCAGGATGACCATCCCCGTCGAAGACGCCACCGCGGCTGGTCCTCTGGCCGTCCATGCCAATTACTACGAGTTCATCCCTCACGACGACATCGATCGGCCGTCGCCCTCGGTGTTGGGAGCCCACGAGCTCGAGTTGGGACAGCGCTACTACATCCTCCTCACCGGTGGGAACGGCCTGTACCGCTACGACATCAACGATGTGGTCGAAGTCGTCGGGTTTCACCGCGCTACGCCCAAGCTCGCCTTCATCAGGAAGGGCCGTGAGATGGTGAGCATCACGGGGGAGAAGCTCCATGTGAATCAGTTGCGTTCAGCGCTGAGGGGCGCAAGCCGCGACACGGGGCTGCCTGTCTTAGAGTTCCGCCTCATCCCCGACGAAGCGAGGCTCCGCCATGATCTCCTCGTCGAGTTCCAGGCTGACGCCAGCGACCAAGCATTGCTACTCGCCTTTCTCCACTCCGTCGATAGCAATCTTCAGTCCGAGAATCACGAGTATCAGTCCAAGCGGGCTTCCCGGCGCCTGGGAGCGCCGCAGCTGTGGGTGATGCGACCTGGGTGGTCTGAGGAGATCTGCCGAGCCGAGTTTCGAAGAGGCCACCGGGAGTCGCAGCACAAGTGGAAAGCTGTTGGGGTGGACTGGGACGCTCCCAGTCGCAAAGCAGTGCTGGCATGTCTAGACCTCGAGTCAGCCCCACATACCTGCCACGGCGCGGTGGAGGTTCGCCCGCCGACCACCCGAGACCCGAGATGACGGCACTGCTGCCCTTGGGTTGGACGAAGAGACGGGGCACCGTCTGGCCGCCGACGCCGAAGCCGAGCGTCGGGAAGTCGAGGTCATCGAAAATGGCGCTCACGGGCGTGTAGTCCCTGCCCCTAAGAGCGACGGATCGTGCGCCAAGGCCGCACCCCGGCTGGTAGGAACCAGACCGATCTCCGCGCCAGAGCTGCCGCTCCGCGTCCCCTCCCCGGCGTTCGACCGGGGCGCATTCTGCTCGGCTATCGCCCACAGCAGCGGAACTTCCGGAGCGCGCACCCTGGCGCGCCTTTCGCCGCCTGCATGCGACGCGACGGAATCGCGTGCGCGTCCACGATGAGGTCAGGCAGCATGTGGAGGCGACGCGGAAGAGGCAGAGAGCGCTGACGTTCAACGAGACGGTGGCGAGCAGCCGCGAGGGCGGGAGCCCTCATCCGCGGGATGGGCGCTCATCGAACAGGGTGACCGACGACGGCGCTTGGGACGAGGATGGGGTGTACTGGCCCGCGACTCACGCCTATCTGAGCTGCGATGACGTCGAAGCGCTGCTAGACGATCCGGGACTGCGCGTCGGTGTTCATGGTGGCTACGGCCAACCGCCAAGGTTCTTCCCTGCTGGAAAGGCGCGCCGTGTTTGGATTGAGGAGGTGCGCGCGCACTTCGCCGACGAGGGTGATCTAGGCGCCGGCGGATGGCCCGGCCATGTCGCGTACGTAGCGGAACTTCGCGAACGAGCAGATGGGTCCAGACTCCTGTGGTTTGGTGGAAACTGCTGAGTCGGCCGGCTCCTCAGATCTCTGATGCCGCTCGGCCGCAGGCGTCGGCAAGATTAGATTCAGGAGGCCATCAGCCGCCCCGAGGCCAGTGGCTGAGCTGGAAGCACCTCTGGACATTGTCTGGAACCGTCTCTCTCTTCGCAGCCTGCGTTAGCGGATCCAGCGCTGAGGCTCATCGCAAGGATGCCTGCGAGCACTTCGTCCGCGCGAGCCGACTCGAGCAGGGCGAAGGCGCTCGGCCGGCTGAAAGTCGTAAGGAGGTCTCAGATCGGAACGCTCGCTATCTGGCGGCGTCCGAGCGGGAATACGCGAGCGCTCGGCAGCGCGGCTGCCAAGAAGGAACCGAGGCTCAGGCCATTCGCTGGCGCTCTGGCGGGTGCCGGACCGTTGCGTCTCGCAAGGCAGGAAGACCAGGCGATCATCGTCGCAACGTGCGCCCGCGAGCTGGCGCCGCCAGAACGACACATGAGAGCGGGACCATAGTGCTGATACGCGGGCTTCCCCGAACGCATCGCCGGTGCGACGATGCGTGGGTGTGCGCGGGGAATAGAGGCAGGGCCGGACTGGTGGTCCGTCCCCATGAGGGTGTCGGGCCCGTCCAGTTCGGAATGAGTCGGGCGCAGGTGGAGCAAGCAGTAGGACCACCCGGGACACCGTTCGCCAGCCCCGAGCTCAACCGGGAACGTTTCTATTACCAACAGCTCGCAATGCGAGTCGACTTCGACGACTCAGGCAGATGCGATGCCGTCGAGTTCCTCTCGCCAGCATTCCTTCCGCCCTCGCTTGTTGGCCGACTGATTGCGGGGCCGACGCTTCGAGCAGCCACCGAGACCTTGTGGGAGCTCGGCCATGAGCCCTGGACGGACCGAGGCCCTTTGGCCGACGCCAGCAGTCTCGGCGCACCGGGCTCAACCGAGGACACCGTCTACTTCCATGACGTGGGGATGAGCCTTTGCACCGAGATGGGCACCCAGACAGACGCTGGCCTCGACCTCGGTGAGTATCGCCTTGACACGGTGCTGGTGTGGCGCCCCGGGTACTGGCACGAGGCGAACGAGCGATGGACTCAACAGGGCCTTGGGCTTCGGGTGGCGCTGCCAGGATAGTGGTGGGCCTGGTTCGGGTAAGCCTGACCCCTGGAAGTATGGCGCCGGAGCACCAGCTGGTGGCCGCCTACAACGAGCGGTGGATTCGTTGCGGTCAGAGCTAGATGCTCGCTCGGCCCATCTCTTGAGCATTCAACTCGGCGGTCGGGGAGTCCCCTAAATCTCCCGCCGCTTCATCAACTCAACGACAGCGAACTCGAGGAGGTCCCGCAGGGGCCGTAGGGCGGCTCGCCCAAGAGGCCCCCGTCCTACTCCTTCCGGCTGGACATGAATCAGCGCTACCAATCCATCTAGGTCGATCGGCGCCGAGCCGGGCCTGCGTTGCTCGCGTCCCATGAGCACCCGCCTGCATGGGTCAGTCAGTCGGCCGAGAGCGTCGACGTCCGCCGTACCGACCAGTGCACCTCGGAGGCTGCCGTCGTCGTGAACCCAGGAGTAGAAGCACGGGTGATCCACCGCCTGCGGCGAGTAAGGCGCCCACGAGGGTATGCCCGCTTCCGTTAGCAGCTCGCGTTCAGGATCCACATTCATCCGCGGAATCTTGGCAGCCGCTCGCCGCGACAGAGCTGCCGCCCCGCGCTCGCTGGGACATAGGTGAGGCCGCCCAGAACTGCGCCCAAATCGCCGACGATGACCGGCTCACCGTCCCGGCGTTATGGGCGCGGGCCGCGGGGTTCGCCGCCCGCCGACTGAGCGCCTCACCGCTTCGGCCGCTGCTGCACCATCGAAGCCCGGTGTTCCCTGCGCCACACGAACCGCAAGCCGGACCAGTCGTGGTCGAGTGCCGCCACCTTCGTGTCGACCAGTCCGGTCGGCAGCAGCTCGTCTCGGAGCAACTGCTCAGTGACGTCGCTGACATGCCCACCAGCCTTCCTCGGCCATACCAGCCACAGCGAAGCGTCTGGACCCAGGGCCTTAAGGAGGCGCGAGGACCACTGACGCAGATCCGAGCGCGAGCGCACGAACGCGATCACCACGTGGGGCTTCCCACGAAGATCACGACGCAGCTTCACACTGGGTTCGAGCTCAGGTATTCGCCACGTCTGTGGGGCGCCGACCAGCGCGACGAGGTGACCGCCCTTCACCCCGAGCTTCTTGGCCAGGGGAGCCTGAGAGTACCCAGCCCGCACCGACACATTCTGGCGCTCGACCGTCTTACACCGCGGTGCCACCCGGCAACTCCGTCGCTTCCTTCCTGGCGCCTCGGGGCTCCCACACGACTGGGAACGGCGAAGCCCCTTGAGCTGGTCAGCTGGCCAGGGTAAGTGAGGCAGCCGCCGCCGCCGATTCGAGGGGCAGGGAACGTCCACGTGCCAGACGTGCGGTTGGGGCCTTATCCTTGCCCACGTCGATGGAGGGTGGTGGGAGGAGACCGTGAGATGGCCGCGTGACCCGGTGTCCGTCCCAGCCCTGTGATCGCGCTCTTCGCATGACTGTTCCCAGTCGAATCCGACTGGGCAATGCTCCAGCAGCACCGTGAGACACGCTCCGATGACGGACCTCGAGCGGTTCGCCCGGATGGTGACCACCCAGCGGCGGATGATTGATCGGGGTGAGTGGTCCTACGGGCCAGTCACATTGCTGGAAGTGCTCAATCTCGAGCACAGCGAGGTCCACCACTGCCGAGTACTGCGTTGGCTCCTCGATCCGCTGGCCCACCACGGTTTGGGGGCCACCTTCATCCGTGAGCTCGGCAATTGCCTCCACCTCGATGTGTCACAACCGCAGCGGGCACGGGTCGACGCCGAGGAGCCTCGGGCGAGGTCGAGTGCTGATGTCGTCGTCCGAGGTGCTGGCGGAACGTGGATGATTGTGATCGAGGCGAAGGTGAACGCCGGCGAGGGAGGCTGCCAGGCTGCCCGTCTCGAACTTGACTGGCCCGAGCCTGCCGTGTTGGTTTTCGTGACCCGCCGCGGCGATTATGTGCCTGTGACCGCCCAAGCCTCCGAGCGGTGGCGGTCCCTGTCGTGGGCGTGGGTCATCGACACTGCTCGTAGCCTGCTCGCTCGCCCATCCAGCGGCGCCACGAGCGAGGCCCGCGCCCGTGAGGCAATCGCTACGTGGACGCGATCGGCGGAAAGGAGCATTCGGTGAGCGAGGCCGTCGGTGCCGAAGCGTTCGAGCCGCTCCCGGTGGCTGGTGAGGGTGGTGAACTCTTCGATGCACCGTCGCTCTTCTACCTCACCCACCAAGAGGCGATCGACGAGTGGGCCCGACTGCGACAGGTGGCGATCCGGGCCAATGAGTGGCTCTCCACCGTGATGCCCCCTCGCCTTGAGGAGGTGGCGGCGACCATGGGCTTCACCGTGTCGCACCGGCCGGCATCCCAGGGCGAAGCATGGATCCTGCTCCATCCTCCCGAAATGCCAACTCACGATGGCCGACCGATCCTGGCAATCGGGCTGGCGTGGTCTCCAACCTCGATCAACCTCGCGACGACCGGGTTGTGGGCCGGTGTACGCGTTGAGACGGGGGCCTCCGGTGTAGGGGTGCGGGAGCTGTTCTTGCAGGACGCCCAGCGCCACTTGGAAGCGGAGGCCGGATGGAAGCTGAGCGGCGACGCCAGCTGGCCGACGTATCGTTACCTCAACGGCGTGCAGCGCTGGTGGACTGACCTGGACGACTGTCGGGAGCGTCTGGCCGGGGAGGTCGCCGCTACCGCCAACCGCTTTCGTGACAGTGTCGTTGCCGGGCTAGATCGAATTCGCGGGATGGGGCAGGCGTAGCGCTGCCTTATCTGTCCGCCGAGCCGGCTGAGAGACCACGCCCTCCCGGCGCGCTGACCGCAGCATGACTCGAGGTCGCACGCCATGACGGCCGCCGATCTTGGGAATCCGATGGGCGGCGTGGGAGCCCCGCGGTGGGTCCGTGCGTCGCTCGCCGTGAAGGAAGGGCGGGACCCGCTCGGGTTGCAGACCACCACCGAGGACCGGTTGATGCCGCGCCTGCTGCCCGGCATCCTCGAGCTATCGCGCCGGGCCCTCTACTTCTCATTCCACGCCTACCTGCTCGACAAGTACCGGGAGCTCCGCCGGCCGGCGGACGGGAACTCGCTCTCGGCATTCATCAAGGCGCGGGAGTGGGAGTACGGGCTCGCCGTGTTGCACTGCCCTCACGGGTGCGACTCCAGCCCGGTCGGCGCGCAGAGGCTCCGCACGGTGGTCAACCACCAGGATCCGCCGTACCCGCGGGGCGAGTCGGTGGAGAGCGCGTTCGGCGGTTATGGGCTCTACTACCGCTCTCCGCTCGCCGAGCTCGGCATCGTCGCCCGGGCAGGGACCCTTCTCGGGGACACCCCAATCACCGTCGACGTCCTCCGTGACACGCACCGGGCCCGCCGCCTCGCCGACACGTTTCGCGAAGCGATCGAGACCACTGAGTACGCCGCGAGGTGGATGCTGACCACCGACCCGATCCCGCTCGACGTGCTCGTCGAGTACGCCCGGGTCTGCTGCCTGTGCCAACTGCGGGAGCGGCCCGCCGAGCGCGACGCCGTCAGCGACGCCCTCTTTGGCGAAGACACGGACACGCCGGTGCCGGCGAGTAACGACGAACCGACCGCGACCGCTTCGGATGCGGGTGCCTTACCCACCCCGTCTGGGCCGGGGACGGCGGTCGTCCAGCGCCGCCAGAGCTTCGCCCACTACCTCACCCTGCTCGATGCCGCCCCTGAGGTGGTCGACGATGAGGGCGCCTACCGGGAGGCGCTGTGGTCACCGTCGTCGCTGCGCTCGGCCAGCCACGAAGTGGTCGCCGGGCAGTGGGCGGGGCTGGTCGCTAAGGACGTGTGGCAGGACGGCCTGTGCAGCATCTGGTCGCAGTTCTGCCGGACCGGTGTCGACGCCACCCGCGCCGGGTACGGCGACGGTCTCACCTGGGAGGCGGTCCGAGCGGCCGCTCGGGGCATGGTCGGCGGCCCGCCGGAGCTAGAGGCCGGTCTGCCTACTGCTGACGTCGCCGGCCGGATCGCAACGGGCGAGATCACCCTCCCGGGCGTTGACGGGCACCTCGCCGAGGCGCCGCTCGAGGCGCTCCGGGACGCCACCGCCACCGTGGACACCGCCACGAGCGGCCTCGTCGTCATCCTCGAGCTCAACCGCCGGGCACAAGGACGTACGGATCCCGGCTGGCTCGCCTCCTCGGCGGTCCGCTCCGCCTGGCAGCCATCCCTCGCCGCGGTCCTCGACGGCCTCACCGCCCACCTCGTCGACGGGGCCACCGTCGCCGACACGCTGTGGTGGTTCGTGCACCGCTTCATCATCAGCGTGCACGAGCGGATCGCCTACTCCAAGCTGCCCGACAACACGTTCCGGTTCCGGTGGGAGGAGGGGAGGGTCCGCTTCTACGACAACGCCGTCGGCCGCTTCGCCCTCGCCGCCATCCGCTACCAGCCCCTCGCATCGCTCAGCTGGGACCTCGACCTCTGGGACCGCACCGACGACGGCAAGGCGGCCCTCACCACCGGCGGGCAGGGGTTCATCGCGGAGGCGTTTCCATGAACGACGAGGTCGGCGCCGCCCCGATCATCAGGCCGATCTCGGAGCTGTTCCGCACTGACGTGGTCGCCCTGTGGGCGACCACCTTCAACATCGAGCTTGCCTTGTTCAACGAGTACCTGCTCCGCCGGCTTGGCGACCCGCCCCTCAACGCCGTCGTCCTCGCCGACCGCGACCGCCTCGACGCCACCCTCGAGGCCGTACCGCCGGAGCGGCTCGACGTCGTCGGGGCGGTAAACCGGCGGTGGCTACTGCGCGGCGTGCGCCTCGGCACCGGGCGGTTCCACCCGAAGTCGTACCTAGCGGTCACCCCCCGTAGCGCCAAGCTCCTCGTGGGCTCCGGCAACCTGTCCACCAACGGCATCGACTCAGGCCGGGAGGTCTTCACGGCCTTCGCCTCCGGCACACCCCAAGGAGACGCCGCCATCCGGACCTGGCGGAGCTGGATGCGCCGCCTCGTCGGCGCCGTCGACGACACCCTCCTCGCCGAGCGCTTCGCCGACCTCGAAGAGCGCCTCGCCAAGCCGACCGGCCCGTCGCCAGTGGCCCCGGCGCCCCTGTGGCACAACCTCGACGCACCGGTCGCTGACCAGCTGTGCGACGCCGTCCTCGACGAGGCCGTCAACGTAGACGAGCTGATCGTCACAGCCCCCTTCTACGACGAGGCCGGCGACGCCCTCGGCGGTCTCGTCGACCGGCTGGCCCCGGCGTGGCTGCGGGTGTACACGGCCAGCTCCACCCGCGTCGACGGAGGCCGCCTCGCAGCCCGTCTCGCCGCCGCGGGGGCGGAGGTCGAGGCGCTCGCCTACCTCCCGGACCGGTTCACCCACGCCAAGCTCGTCGGCGTCATCGCCGGCGACCGCGGCTGGCTCCTGTCCGGGTCTGCCAACCTGTCCCACGCCGCGCTCACCCTGCCGGCCGGGCCCG
>JADDQT010000384.1 GCA_016781225.1 Actinomycetota bacterium | reverse complement strand
ATGCAGGTCGCCGACCGTTGCCGCATGGAGCCCGATCGCCTGCGGGCAGCGCTCGGTGCCGCGTCACGTCACGACCGGCCGTGGCAGCGGCTGGTGGAGCCGAGGAAGCAGTCCCAAGGCGGCGGCCCCGAGCTCGAAGCGCTTCGCCTCGCCGTGCACAAGGGCGACGAGGTCGTGAACCGCCTGCACAAGGTCCTCTTCGCCGACGACTTGCACCTGGCTGCCTTCCGGGCGGTTGAATCGTCGGGGACTCTGCGAGAAGCGATCGATGCCGCCGACCCCGGGGCCGCCGAGCTGCTGCAACGCCTGGCGGTGGAGGAGGCTCACGCCGATCCCGACGACGTGCTGAACCTCCTCGTTCATCGTGCCGGCGAACGGGCCCTGCACCAGCTCGAAGCAGAAGCTCGAGCGTCCGAGGATCGCTTCCCCGAGCTCTCCCGAACCGTTGGTTGGCTCAAGCTCACGCTCGAGCGCCTTCCCGACCCCGAAGCGGCGAGCGGCTTGGTAGCTTGGCTTGCTCAGTGGGGCCACCACAGAGGCTGACCGACCGGAGTCCTGAGCTTTCTAGCCCGGAGGTCGGATTCGCCCAAGCTTTTGCCGGGCTCCTGGCCAAGGGCAAGGCCCATGGTGTGGTCACTGCGGACGACGTGGCGACGGTGTTGCACTCCGTCGAACTCAACCCCGAGGTCATAGACGCCGTGATCGGTGCGGTGAAGGCCGAGGGCATCGTCTTCGACGGCGACGACGTGGCCGCGGTCCACCAAGAGTCCTCGGAGCACGAGGGCCATGGCGCCACCAAGGCGAAAACGCTGCCGACGAAGCCGTCGCCGAACGCGCGCAAGCCGAAGACGGCGGTTCACGAGGACCGAGAAGACTCACGGGGCAACGGCGTCTCCGACCCGGTTCGTATATACCTCAAGGAGATCGGCAAGGTCCCGCTCCTGACCGCCCACGAAGAGGTGAGCCTGGCGCGTAGCGTGGAGACCGGGTTGGCAGCGGCGGAGCGGATCGCCGAGCTGGAGGACCGCTGCGGCGGTCCGGTCCACGTGCCCGCCGGCCGGCTGCACGACGAGGAGCGGGTCGTGGTAGAGGGGCTCGAAGCCAAGCAACGCCTCATCAACGCCAACCTCCGACTGGTGGTCTCCATCGCCAAGCGCTATCGCAACGCGGGGATGGCGTTCCTGGACCTGATCCAGGAGGGCAACGTGGGCCTCATGCGGGCAGTGGAGAAGTTCGACTACACCAAGGGCTTCAAGTTCTCCACCTACGCCACGTGGTGGATCCGCCAGGCCATCACCCGCGCCATCGCCGAACAGGCCCGAACCATTCGCATCCCCGTGCACATGGTGGAGACCCTGCACAAGGTGTCACAGGCCCAGCGCCTGCTCGCCCAGGAGCTGGGCAGCGAACCTTCGGTCGAGCAGATCGCCGCCCGGGTGGAGTTGGAGCCGTCCCGCGTGCGGGAGATCCTTCGCATGGGCCAGGACACCGTGTCCCTCGAGCAACCCATGGGCAACGAGGACTTCAGCCTGGGGGACCTCATCGAGGACGAGTCGGCCGTGGTGCCTGCGGCCGCTGCGGCGCGCACGCTGCTCAACCAGGCGGTGAAGCAGGCCCTCTCCGAGCTCTCAGAGCGGGAGCGTCAGGTGGTGCGCATGCGGTTCGGCCTCGAGGACGGCCGAGCCCGCACGCTCGAGGAGGTCGGAAAGGAGTTCGGGGTGACCCGGGAGCGAATCCGACAGATCGAGGGCAAGGTGCT
>JADDQT010000383.1 GCA_016781225.1 Actinomycetota bacterium | reverse complement strand
GTAAGGCCGTTACCCTCACGGATCTCAGCTTGGACACGGTCGAGATCGTCGATCCCACCCATCCCCTCTACGGCAAAACCCTGCCGCTCGTGGGCCTCACCACCAGGAAGAACCTCGGTCGGGTAGCCATCGTGCGGATTCATCCCGGCGTGGAGAGGAGGATCCCGCTGTCCGCGACCAACTTCGCCGACACGCCCACCCCAACTCCCTCGCCCTGCCGCCTGTCGGTCGCCTCAGTGGAGCGTCTGCTCGCGGTGGTAGCTTCCCTCCCGGACACAGGATCGGAGGAGGAGCATGGAGAAAACCATCCCAGCGCCGCTACCGGAGCAGCTCGCTCTGCCTCTCGAGGAGAGCGCGCCTCCGAGCGCCGAGGCGAAGGACGTCCACCCGCATGGGGTGTGGGAGACATTGGAACCGAAGAACAGGGTCTCGGTGGAAAAGAGATGGGTCAGGGTGATGCGGGAGGCGGTCTGTGATGCTCGCGACTGACGTCTCCGGGAAGGCCCCGAAGATCTTTCCCTCCCACCTGGGGCGGCTCGCCTACGTCTACGTCAGGCAATCCACCGCTGGGCAGGTCCGCAGGAATCCGGAGGGCCGCGAGAACCAGAAAGCACTGGCCCAGAGGGCTACTGCTCTGGGGTGGAGCGCCGAGCGGGTGCGCGTGATCGACTCCGACCTGGGGCTTTCGGGAAAGAGTGCCGACGGCCGGGAGGGCTTCAGGGAACTTGCCGGCGAGGTGTCGCTGGGCAACGCCGGGATCGTCCTCTGCTACGAGGCGAGCCGCCTCGCCCGAAACAACGCCGACTGGTACACGCTCTTGGATCTGTGCACGCTGAGGGGGACGCTCATCGCCGACGCCGACGGCGTCTACGACCCCTCTCACTACAACGACCGCTTGCTGCTCGGCCTTCGGGGCATGATGAGCGAGGCGGAGCTGCACCTGCTGAGGCTGCGCATGGACGCCGGAAAGATGCGCCAGGTCGAGAAGGGAACCTACCGCCAGATACTCCCGACCGGACTCACGCGCCTTGCCGACGGGCGGGTTCTCAAGCACCCCGACGAGCGCGTGAGGTGCGCCATCGGCCTCGTCTTCGAGCGTTTCGGGTCTCTGGGAACGATCCCCAAAGTTTTGAAGAGCCTCCGGGAGGACGAGGTCCTGCTGCCGCGCTGGCGTCGCGGGGAGCCACACGCCGGGGAGCTTCTGTGGGTCAGGCCCACCACCGCCAACATCTACTCCATCCTGCGCAACCCGGCCTACGCGGGCGCCTTCGTCTACGGGCGGCGCTCCAAGGCCCGCGACGGCTCGGCCCGACCGGACAGGATGGTGGAGAAGCCGATGGAGGAGTGGAGCGTCGTCCACAAGGATATGTATCCTGCCTACATAAGCTGGGAGGAGTATTTGGCCAACACAGAGCGCCTCCGACAAAACGGCCACCGCGCGTCCGAGTACAGGCTCGGCGCCCCCCGCGAGGGGCCGGCACTCTTGTGTGGCCTGGCCGTCTGCGGCTGCTGCGGACGGCGGATGGGCACGACCTACAGCGGCGGTGCCAAGAAGCACGGAGCCTACCTCTGCAACGCGCTCCGCAGTACCCACGGCGCCCCGAGCTGCCTGTACGTGGCGGCGTGCGGCGTCGACGAGGCGGTGGCCGGGGCATTCTTCGAGGCCGTGAGACCCTCCGAGATCTCCTTGCTC
>JADDQT010000129.1 GCA_016781225.1 Actinomycetota bacterium | reverse complement strand
CAGGAAGTGACCGGCAGGGGGAGGGAGGCGCCGCACGTAGAAGTCCAGGGGGTTCACGATCCGTCCGCCCACGGCCTGCACGGTGCGAATGAGCTCGAGGTTCTCGAACAGGCAGTCCCCGTCGTAGCCGCCGGCCGCCAGCAGGGTGGTTCGTCGCAGGCCCAGCGTGCCGGGGTAGTCCGCTCCGAACGCTCGGTTGACGAGGCTGCGGGCGGTGTCCCACCTGGCGTGCCACGGGAGTGGGTGGAAGTAGTTCTGGGGCCGGACCAGGTCGGCGTCGCCGAGCAAGGTGGACATCCTCTGGAGACCCTCGTCGTCGTAGCGGACGTCGTCGTCGGCGATCAGCACCCGCTCGTGGCTCGCCGCCCGCACGCCGGTGACCACGCCGTTGACCTTGCCGTAGCGGCCCGTGAGGTCCCCGTCGACCGGCACGTGGCGCACCGCGGACCCGAACATCCGGCGGTGAGCGGTGAAGATCTCGGGGTCCGAACCGTCGACCACGATGGTCTCGACCCGGTCGCCGAGCCAGTCGAGATAGTCAATCAGCTCGTCGTCGGGCTCCACACGCCACCGGCGAAGTGGGAGGACGTAGCTGAGGGAATCGCCCCCCGTCAGATGCGTTCCCCGGGCAGTAACGACGACCTTCCCCCGTCCCATGACTCGATCAGGTGGCGGGCGAAGCGCTCCTCCACGAGCATCATGGCCCGCGCCCCGAACACGATGTCGTCGCCAAGGTCCGGCTCGGCCCGGGCCAGGCCGCTGGCCATGTCCTCGAGGGCCACGACCTCGTGGTGGGCGTCGGCGGTCACGTGGACCTCGTAGAAGCTCTGGGCGTCCGGGCCCAGCCCGAGCCGACGCAACGCGTTCCTGTAGCGAGTCATCGGGGTCACGGAGGTCGCCTCGAAGGCGGCCAGGTGCCCGATCAACGCCCCGCGCCGTCGACGGTGCAGGCCGAACAGCGAGATCACGTTCGTGGTGGCCAACGTGGTTCCGGGCAGGCAGTCGAGGTAGGCGCCGTAGGTGCTGTCCAGACCGAGGGCCTCCATGCTGCGTGCGAAGAGGGTGGAGTGCATGGCGGGCTCCACGCCCTCGCCGTACTCGTCGAGCTGGATCTCGATGAGCGCTGCCTTAGGGGCGCCCCCCAGGCGGGGGATGGCCCAGGTGTGAGGATCGGCCTCCTTCAGCTGGTAAGCCGAGCGGTGGATGGAGAACTCCCGCATGGTCTCGAGCGTGCCCCGCTCCTCGAGGTAGGCGGACAGCGAGGGGCCCTTGCCGGCGGCGATCGTGCGTCGAAGGTCGTCCTCCACGTCACCCGAGGAGCAGACGGCACCGACCTCGTCCTCTAGGCGGCGCTCGAAGGCCGTCTCCAGATCTCGGCGAAGAGCCAGGAGGGACGGTTCCCACTCCCAGCCCTCGTCGACACCGGAGAAGCAGCGGTAGTGCAGCTCGTAGCAGCAGTAGAGGGCCAGCTGGGCGTCGTCGCCCCAGAGGGCGTCGTCGCCCGCCGGCGGTGCCGGCGGAACGGGATGGGGGTCCTGGAGCAGGTGCTCCAGCACATGGGCGCTGAGCGGGCCCCGAGGTTGCGGCGGCCGAGGACGTCCGAGCTGTCGGCTCGCCAGCGGTCGGGCGCCTTCCAGGATCCGCTCAGCCACGCGTTGCTCCTCCTCGTCGACAGGGCCGGCCCCGGCAGGAGGCCCACAACACCGCCAACACTACGGCGCGGAGCACCGCCCTCTGTCGCCTGGTGGCTCAAGCGGTGGCGAAGAGCGTAATGGTCCGTTCGGGCGACACGTCGCCAAGGTGCTCGCGAAAGATGCGGTAGTAAGCCGCCTCCTCCTCGGAACGCAGCTCCGGCTCCCCCGAGGCCCTGTCGACCGAGGAGCCGTTGCCTGAAGGGCCGTTGCCCTCGGTGCCGTCACCGGCGGTGGCGTTCACTGCGCCCGACTCCTGGTCCCCGCCGTCATCGCCGTAGGTCTGGTCGATCAGAGCCATGGCCGCACCCGAGCCGTCGCCGAACTCGGCCTTCTCACGCCACAGCACCTCGTCGGGCACCATGCCCTCGAACGCACGGCGGAGGAGCCACTTCTCGGGTCTGTCGCCGCCCCGCAGCTTCCAGCCGGCGGGGATCGAAAGGCTGAGGGCGATCACGTCGAGGTCGAGGAACGGCACTCGGGCCTCCAGGCCGTGGACCATGGTGACCCGGTCGCAGCGCTGCAGGTTGAGCCCGTGAAGGGTCTCGACGCCGCGGACCATCTCGTCCTGAAGGTCGGCGTCTCCTTGGATGGCGCTGTGGTACTGGTACCCGGCGAACAGCTCGTCGGCGCCCTCTCCGGTGAGCACCACCTTCACGGTCTGGACCGCCATCTCGGCCAGGAAGTAGTTCGGCACGGCACTGCGGACCAGAGAGGGGTCGTAGGACTCGATGATGCGGACGACCTCGGGGAGGACGTCTCGGGCCTCCTCGGCCGTGAACACGCGCTCGTGGTGCTCGGTGCCGAGCCGGTCGGCCACCAGCCGGGCCAACTCGAGATCGGCACTGCCCTCCGAGCCGACGGCGAACGTCTTCAGGGTCTGGCCCCGCTGCGCATAGTGCTCGGCGGCGATGGCCGCCACGATGCTGCTGTCGAGGCCTCCGGACAGGAAGACTCCCACCGGCACGTCGGCCATCATGTGCCGGTCGACGGCGGCGACCACGGTGGAGCGCAGCTCCTCTATCAGCTCCGGCGGCGGCTCGGCATCGGGGCTCTCCGGCGGAGCGAAGCGCTCGTTCCTTCCGGCGGGGACCGGATTGGCGAAACGCACCAGGCCCTTTTCCGGAGTCCAGTAGTGACCGGGAGGAAAGAACTCCACATCGGACTGCCAGTCGGCATCGAAGGCATTGATCTCCGAAGCGAAGCGCCATTCGTGGTTCCGGTGGGCCCAGTAAAGCGGCTTGATGCCCACCGGGTCTCGGGCGGCGATGAAAGAATAGGACTCACCGGCCATGAGGAAGGCGAACATCCCCGCCAGCTCCTCGAGCGCACCCGGGCCGTTCTCCTCCACCAGGTTCAGGGCGATCTCGTTGTCGGAGGCGCTGGTGAGCACAACGTCACCGAGCATGCTGCGGATGTCCTCGTAGTTGTAGACCTCGCCGTTGCCAACGAGGTGGAGGCGCCCGTCCTCGGACGTAAGGGGCTGCCTGCCACCGCGGGGGTCGACTATGGAGAGGCGCCGGTGACCGAGCCAAGCCGAGGGAAGGGCCACCGCTCCCTGGCCGTCGGGTCCACGATGAGTGAGGCGGCGGAGCATCCGAAGGCCCGCCTGCGCGTCCTGCTGACCGTAAATTCCGACGATTCCACACATAGCCGTCTTCGCGATGAAGACAGTTCAGTTTGGCTATCCGGCACCACCGCCGCAAATCCACCCGCGTTACAACCTTGTTTCGTCCACTGGCCGAGAAAGAACGGCACGCGCATTGCCGCAGTTCTCTACAAAAGGAAGCCATCACCTCGCTCGCCCCAAAGACTGATGAAACTCCCAGGTTCCCCTCACGTTGCTCCCAAGCCCAGGGCACACACTGTCCCTACCAGCGAGCACCCAACGGGAGGACCACCAATGAAGCGCAGCAACCTCATCGCCGGCATCACGCTCACCGCCGGCCTCTTCGCCGGCGCGGCCGGCGGAGCCCTCCTCGGCATCCCCGCAGTCTCCGGGGCGCAGACCGACACGACGACACCACCCGCCGAGCAGCAGCAAACCGAGCCGCCGATGAGAGCACACCGAGGCGGCGGGTGCCACAAAGGCCCCGGACTGCAGGCCGCTGCCACCGCGCTGAACATGAGCGTCGAGGACCTCCGCACCCAGGTCCGGGACGGCAAGACCATTGCCGCCGTGGCCAACGAGAAGGGCGTGGACGTCCAGAAGGTGATCGACGCCATGGTCACCGAGGCCACTCACCGGATCGACCAGGCGGTTAAGGACGGCAAGCTCACGGCCGAGCAGGCTGCGCGGAAGAAGGAGAACCTGTCGGCACGCATAACGCGCTTGGTGAACGAGGGACGCCCCCACCGCGGCGATCGTCCGCGTGCCGACGCACCCCCCGCCGACTGAGCCGCACGGCAGACGAAACGGTCTCCCGCAGGCCTGAACTGCTCGAACAGCGGCCTGTAGGATCCGACCGTGCCGCGTCGCCTTTGGGTCTGAGTCGTGGAGGGCGCCCTCCTCCCGCTGGTGGCCCTGGCGGCGGGTCTCGTGTCCATCACCAGCCCCTGCTGCCTCCCCCTCATCCCGGGCTACGTGTCCTACGTCTCCTCCCTGCCGGATCGGGAGCTGCCGGCTGCCGAAGGGCGGCGCATCGTGTTGCGGGCGTCGCTGCTGTTCGTCCTGGGCTTCACCTTGGTGTTCAGCCTCCTCGGCGCCACCGCCTCCACCCTCGGTGCACTGCTGCTGCGCAACCTGCCCGTGATCACCCGGGTGGCCGGCGTGTTCATCATCGTCATGGGTCTGGCCGCCCTCGGCCTCTTCCGACTGCCCTTCCTCCAGCGCGAAGTGCGTCTTGACCTGGCCCGGGTCCGTCGGGGACCGGCCGGGGCGGTGCCACTGGGAATGGCCTTCGCCTTCGGCTGGACACCGTGCATCGGGCCGGCGCTGGCCACGATCCTGGCGCTCGCCGCCTCCGGGCGCTCCGTGGCCGGAGGAACGGCTCTGCTCGTGATCTACTCCGTGGGCCTCGGAGTGCCGTTCGTGGCCGTGGCCCTCGGCTACCAGCGCCTCGACCGCTCGATCGCCTTCCTCCGCCGTCATGGTGCAGGCATCGAGCGACTCGGTGGGGGCCTGCTCGTGATCGTCGGCGTTGGCTACGTGACCGGCACGTGGAGCGAGCTCTTCATACCCCTCCAGGGCTGGTTCGCCCGCTTCGGCTGGCCTCCGATTTGAGAACGTTGTCGACGCTGCTCCTCGCCTCCGCCAGGCACGGTCACAGCACCGCCTGGTCCGCTGCGGCCAGTCGTTCCCGGGCGCCAGCCATCTAACAGCTGGGAACAGCTCGCAAGACGTTCGCACCGCACGAGGACGTCGCCGGATTAAGAGTCCGTTGCTCTGCCACATCGGCGTTTTGGAGCCGCACGCAAGGCGGACGTCGGCCCTAATGCGATCACCCGAGTCTGCCCTGGTTTGCCTTCCGGCCCGGGCGCGTGGCGAGGGGCCCGGTTGTCTACGGCAGGTCCCTGAACCGAATGAGCTTGACCGTTCGGAACTGCTCCGCGAGAAGGAAGACCACCACAACCGGCGGCCTTACCGGTGCTACGGCCGTGTACACCGGAGCCAGCACGCCGGGTACTCGCTGGGCGTGGTCTAGCGGGTCGGAAGCCAGCCCTGCGAGCCAATC
Organism: Actinomycetota bacterium; assembly: GCA_016781225.1. Lineage (GTDB taxonomy): Bacteria > Actinomycetota > Acidimicrobiia > Acidimicrobiales > YB1-3. The sequence goes on along the minus strand of JADDQT010000129.1, from coordinate 630 downwards.
GAGCATCGCGAGCCGCCGATTAGAGTCAGCTTGTCGAGCCAGCCACTCGAACAGCAGGTCACGGCCGTCGAGCTGGTACAAGGACGACCTTGCTAGGTCACGTAGCGGCTGTACGCCTCAGCAAGGAGGGACTCGGCGGCTTCGGCGTCTTCGTACGGGCGATTCTCGGTGACCCGAGCCGCATAGTCCGCCGCCGCTTCGACGACGGCGGAATCGCCTGCTGCCTCGATAGCGGCGAGCCGGATGGCAAGTCCAGTTCGCCTCACTTGCAGATCACGGAGCGCATCGTCGATCTCAGCAATCGTGTCCCGCAGGTACTGGACCATCTCGACTACATGGTCCTGACGTGCTGACTCTGACACTGCCCCTCCCTCCTTCTCAGCCAACCAGGGTAGGCCCCTTTGTAACACCCAGTGACCGGCGGGACGCGGACGGTCGCACGCCCCAGCAAAGCCCGCGCAGGCCACTCCTTCCGACCGAGCTCAACACGGCCCGAGCCAGTGTCGGTCGTAGATCATGGAAGCGGGGGCTGGTACGCCGTGCGCCCGCCTGTGCATCCCGGTGCGCCCCCAGGGATTCGAACCCTGAACCTGCGGATTAAGAGTCCGTTGCTCTGCCGTTGAGCTAGAG
>JADDQT010000128.1 GCA_016781225.1 Actinomycetota bacterium | reverse complement strand
CTCCTGAGTGGCTGGAACCTGCTGACGCCAGAAGAGGCCTTCGTCGCCGTCGGAGCGTGGACTCGCTCGCTTGGGATGGGTCGGCCCGACGACCCGGCGACCGGCGGCAACTTCGTCTATTACTGGGCGGTTGCCCGGGGCCTTACTCCGCATGGCTGGGCGGCGTACGCGGCTTGGGTGACCGGGGAACATGACGTCCCCGGCTGGCAAACGTCCGCAGACCTAGCCGGTTCTGTTTTCTCTCGTCTCGATTGCGTTATCCGCTCGCTGGACGAGATGTATCGCCTCTGGCAGCGTCGAACGAACAACGAGACGATTGACGCTATGCAAGCTGAGTTCGACGTGGCGGTCCTCCGGACATGGGCAATCCACGATGTGCTGGCACTTCTTTCGGGAACCCATCTCCAATTCCCGCTCGACCCCCGGCACGGTGCGAAGTGGGGATTCTTGGCCCACGACTGGCAGGCCGCCGCCCGAAAGGTCCCGCGTGGCAGTGATCTCTTGGCCACCGTTGCTGCGTTCGCGCCTCGATTGCGCCTTTCGCAGGAACTCCGCCACCACGCGATCCACCGCGCTCAGCTCGCGACGATGTCGGTCCACGGCGACGGCCAGAGCCGCGCGCTTCCAGAAAAGCGGATTCGGATACCCGCCGGCGTTCTGGCGCGGATGAAGCGGTCGTTGGACCAGATTGGAGACCCGCCGCGCGCTTGGGGTATCGGCGACGAGGTTCGGGCACACACGCTGCCGGTCACGGTTCGCCGTCGCGAGGGCTGGGAGGACTCATACGAGGAGCCGAGCGAGGGTTGGGCCTTGCTCGACCCGGTGCCGTTCGCAATTCGGATGGTTGCCGCTGCCGCGGAGCTCGCCGACAAGGTCTTCGAGGTCCTCGACCCCGCATCCGATCCTGCCCTTCCGGAGCGACTCCAAGCACTCGTTCGTCGGATACCGGAGGACTACCCGTTCCGCCCGCGCGACCTGGCCGCGGCGATCCTTTCGAGCCCGCTCGCAGGCACGCAACGTGGGTTCCGTGGAGCGTTGACGAAACCCAGTAGGACGAAACTCAGTAGATTTCCGGGAAGTATCGCGTGCCGATTAAGGAGCCCCACCGCAGGCACGGCGACGTCAAGCAAGGAGCGGCGGCTCGCGGTCTCTACGACCGCGCCTGGATTCCGAGCTCGAGGTCCCGTCCTCGCCATCTGGTCTCCGAAGACCGCGTCCTAGAGCTGGCGGAGCGGTCACGACTTGGGAAGGCCCTGGGAGTGGGCGGTTCAAATCCTCTCGCGCCGTCCCGGGGCGTAAGCTGCCCGAGCGTGGTCTCCGTATCGGGTGAGCCACCGAGCCTCGAGGTCGTGCCATTCGGGGTGATCGCGACGGCCGCGATGCTCATCGCGACCAGCTACTTCCGGGGACAGGCACGGTCATGACCGGCCCTTGGCCACCACTCGTATCCCGATGAGGAGGCGCTCGGTCGCGTGGGATGACCGCGGCACCGAGCGAAAGCGCGCCTAGAGGTAGAACTTCGGTGTCTACGAGAAGTAGCCTTGGCAAGTCTGGAAGCGCCCGCCTTAGTGATCGCCTCACGTCGGCTGCGGCTACCGAGGGGATGTGTTGAGATCGACGAACGTGCCGGAGCGCGTCAGCAGGCGGTAGCGCGAGCGAACGACGACCGCGAGGCGATCATTCGGAGCGGAAGTGGATCCGCTGGCTGCAACTTCCACAGATCGTCGCCGATCCTCTTCTTAGTCGCAGCGCATCTCGTTGCTGGTTGTCTCGGCCATCGTGGCGATCCACGACAGTCGCTCTGGGCCGAGAACCAATCGAGCCAGACGTACCTGCTAGCCGTTCAGGGCACAGACCTAATGGGGACGTGGGAAATCAAGGGACACAGCTCGCGGCTAGTCTTTGGGGTGCCTGCAGAAGGAGACGGGATTCGGACGCGACTACTGGACCCGAGCTGCCGAGGTGTAGCCGAGTTCTTTGTCAGCGACTTTCCTGCAGGCATCGTAATCGACCCGTCCGGGCGCGCTCGTGTCGTGTCTGGGTCCGGCGTTGACAGGATTGAGACTGATCGAGACGGAATCGCGCGTGAGTATCCGAGAACGAGGCGATGCGGCGGCTCGTGAGCTCCACCCGATCCCGATCTGAGAGTCCACTTCGATTCACCGGGGGAGGTCAGGCGTCACGCCGCGACGAGGGCGTTGACGACTGACGCGGGCAGGACGATGCGAGGGCCTGGGAGTCGGAGGTTCAAATCCATTCGCACCGAACGCGACGCGCCTCATCGGCCTCGATGCGAGGAGATCGCGGCACTGCTCGACTGATGGGCGGCGCTGCCGCTAGCCTCACGGAGTGTCGTTCGATGAGGTTGCCGAGCTGTACGACGCGGTGCGCCCAGCCTACCCGGAGCAGCTATTCGATGACCTGCTGACGATTGCCGCAACGCCGGATCGCGGTCGCGTCATCGATGTCGGTGCGGGGACCGGACAAGCGACGGAACAGCTTGCTCGCCGCGGTCTCTCGGTCTTAGCCGTCGAGCCTGCGCCACAGCTTGCGGAACGTGCGCGGCTGCGGTTGGCACCCTGGCCGAACGCCTCAGTCGTTACGGCGACGTTCGAGGACCCGCCGGCCGAGGCCGACTCCTTCACTTTGAGCCGCGTAACAGTGCTCTACGCGGCTCCGGTTCTGAAGTAGCCGGGAACCTGTCATCGATCGTCCCGAGGGCGCGCCTACCCGCCGGGCCGGCGAGCTGAGAGCCACAAAGGCGTCACCGCGCAGTGCTACGCTCCGTCCATGGCGACGCGCGGCAGATCCGTACTCGTTGGGCTGGCGATCGTCCTTGGCGTCCTCGCCGCGTCCGCGTACCTGTGGAACTCGGACGCGAGGGCCTTCGTGATCGTGCTCTTGCCGTTCGCCGTGCCGGGCGTTCTGCTGATCGGATGGGCGGCGCGCCGAGCCTGACCCGCTACGCTCGACCGGAGCCGAGGTGGTGACGCATCGGCCTCCAACGGTTCGAGCACTCACCGGGTGCTTTCCAACACCGCAACGGGGGGCACCCCCGATCACAGCGGTGACCTCGAGGACGGGTGCGTCGCGCCCAGGAAGACCGGAGCACGCGGCCGGCGCCCCCGTCTCAAGCGTGGGAGCGGCAAAGCGGGCCTGTGCGAAGGCAGGATGCGACTTTCCGTACGCCGTCTAATATCGTCCGCCTTGGTGGGTCTCGCCTGCGTGACGGGATGCGACACGCGTCCTCCGCAGGCAATCGACCGAAGCGGTTGCTCGACCACAGCGGCGCTTGAAGCGGGTCTCCGCGAGCTTCGAGCGGCTCGAAATGCCGCGGATCGGCATGACACCGCAGCAGTAAACGGCGCGGGCCGCGCAGCTCAAAGCAATGCTCGGCGGGCACGAGACGGCTTGGCAGAGATCGAAACCTCTGGTCGGCTCAGCGAGCACCGGCAGGAGCTCCTCGACATCGCGCTATTTGTCGATCAAGCCGGATCGTTCTTTGCGACCGTGGAGAATGCTGCGACGACCGATGTCGCCGATGCCGACCGTCAGCTGGACCACTACGCGCGTCGACTTGAGGCTGTGGAGTCGGAGCTCGCCCGCGGTGGGGGCTGTCGGCGCGGGTCCTCGCGAGCTAGAGACCCGGTTCCGAGGGAGATGACGTGACGCGATGCCGTTCTCCCCGCGTCGGTTGCGTTGTGAGCGATGTGCGGATCGACGCAGTGACGCACGAGTCAGGGTCGCTCCTGACGGTGTTCGCGTGGCGGCCTGGAGACTTCCCGCTGCGCCGGGTAGCTGGGTGACGCCGCCTCTGTCAGCACCTCTTCGAAATGCTCCCGCCGTGCCGCAGCGACGACACCTCCCGGGAGAGCCTGTCGTGGGCGCGAGCAACCGACGGCTCGCCCGCCCATCACCGCGACGCGGACTAATAGTTGGAAAGTGTCGGCCCGAGACCTCTCGCCCCGACCACTCCCACGTCTTTTCGAAGGGCGGCGTGCCCCAGCAGCCACGCGTTCTCGTTCGGTTGCGGGTAGAGCGCCACGACTTCCGGCCCGTCTACCTCGACCCGCTCGAAGATCTCGTGGAGCGCCTCCTCCCTCAGCTTGTCCGTCGCTCGTTGGCTCTACGCCGCGGCCGTCGAACGCTGTCGAGGCTCATCTACTAGCTCACCGGCCGCTGCGGCGGCGCCTTCTTCGGGTCCGCGCGTACCAGCGACAAGCGGTACGACTTGAACGCCTCCACCTGCTCCACCCTGACCCCGACGGCACCGCCGTACTTCCGCGCCACGGCGTCGAGGTCCTCCTGGCCTACGACGATCGTTCCGCCGACGCGGTCGAGCAGCACGGGTAGGCCAAGGTCTGCAACCATGCGGAGATCGACCTTCTTCGCAAACGGATTAGGCACTGCTTTAGAGTCTCCTACGCTGCTACCCCTCGGTTATCGAACGGCTATTCGTCTCGTCTCGTTGATGCAACATTTCCTCGGTGCCAGCCGGATTTCTGTCGCCGAGCATCATGTCTAGACGCGCCTTGTACCGATGTCCGGATACCTGAACGGGATTTGGGTCGAGTACTTTTCTGCCTCGTCTCCCGTGTAGCCGGGCATCGAGGAGATCCACGGCGCGGGTATCTCCCCGAGTGTGGAGTCGAAATCGACCGGGAAGACGCCGAACGGATCGAGCCAGCTTGCGGTGATCGTCGTAGCGAGGTCGAACAGAATGACCTCGCCGTTTCGGTCCGTTCCCGCGCGCAGAGTGACACCATCTCTACGCTCGACGTCGGGCTGGCGCCAATTCCTTTTGTTGAACAGCACGTCATATGCCGCGTATTCCATCCGCCGCACGTACGGCTCAACGTCGGGTCCACGTGCGTAGGACTCGCGCCTGTCTGCGTGCATCGTTTCCGAACGGACGCGGAGAAGCCAGTCCTGCACCTCCGACTCGGCGTAGTCGAGATGGTTCGGGTCGGACTGAAGGAAGGCGGTGAGGAGCGGGACGCAAGCAGCGGGACCAGACCGGAATGCGCGTTCGAACACGCGGATATAGTCGCGGACGCGACCAACTGCCCCTCCTTCTGCAAGGGCATCAGCCAAGAGCGCCAGTCCGTCGAGGCGGTCGAAGATCACGTGCCCTATCGGTTGTTGCCCTGTCGTCAGCTCAAAAAGCTCTGGAAGGAGAGTGGGCCGCGGGCGCGTGATGAAAGGTCCCGCTATCCCTCGAGCCGCCTTCAGCGATGCGACCTCCTCCTCGTCGGCCTTTGGCCATGACGCACGGCTTCGTCGACAGAACTTCCCGCCGGCACGGATACACCACCCCCAGCATGTCGGCGAACTCGCCGATAGCGCCTTCTAGCTCGCGTCGCGGTTCCTCGGGGAGCCGCACCAAGCGGCTGCTATCGATCGACGGCTTGCCGACCTCTAACCTCGAGGCAACCAGGAGCACGGCTCTGTCGCTCTCCCTAGGCCACGCGAGAGTTGGCCCACCCTCAGGTCTTTCGGGCGCGTCCGTGATGTCGTGTTGCACGTGGAGTTCCTTGGTGAAGACGCTAATCCCAGCGCTCGTCGTGTAGCTCCAGCGAGCGAGCCGTGCCGGAGCTGGGCGCGTGAGGCGAATCACCGCCAATCGGCTAAGGAGCACGCACGTGTCCTCTCACTTTCGGGGCGAGGTTGCGGGCGGGACGACACGTAATCGGAGTCGTCGCGACGCGGTGCATCGACGACCCCAAGACCCTAGGCGACCCCGCGGAGCACCCGCTGGATAGCGTCAGGGACGACGACGCGAGGCCTGGGAGTGGGCGGTTCGAGCCCCCTCGCCGCTCCCGCGTGTGCTCATCGCGATACGCAGACGACCGCCGTCTTCCGTGCGTTATCACCGTCAGAACTCGAACCGCGGCGAGGACTGGCTCAAGATCGCCGTCTGCGGGGAGACCGACCACACCGCGCTCAAGTCGTCCACCATCGCCGAGGCGAGGCTTCGAACATCGGCGGCGGCTGAGGCGTGCATCGCTTCGGCCACGATGAACACCGCGTTCGTGCCGTC
>JADDQT010000127.1 GCA_016781225.1 Actinomycetota bacterium | reverse complement strand
CGGTTCAGACGGCGCAGCAGGGTCGTACGGCGCGACCGGCCACCGGGAAAGGGTCGTGGAGTCGGCCCTCCGAGGCTCGGCGGCGGGCCGGGACAGCAACAGAGGCGGGGACAAGCTCGGTCTTCGTGTCGGTGACGACGTGGTCCATGCCAAGTGGGGCGAAGGCGTGGTGCTGGAGATCCTGGGCCGGGGCGACAAAGCCGAGGCCGTGGTCCGCTTTCCCGACGAAGGCGAGAAGCGCCTCCTGCTGGCCTGGGCCCCTCTCAAGAAGGCCTGACCCGGTGACGGCTCCAGCAGACGCGCTGTCACCGCCGTGCCGACCGCAGGTCGACGCTGACGACGCCCCTCTCCACCCGGGCCGGGCAGGTGGTGAGCCCTGCCCCGTCGGCCGGGTAGCTCTGGGAGGTACAGGGGTCCACGAAGCGTCGCCGGTCCGGCTCCCATCGCAGCAGGCACTCGATCGTCTCCCGCGAGGCGTAGGCCCGGATGCCGGACCAGCCCTCCTCGGGGTCCTCGCCCACGTGCTGGATGTACACCTCTCGCTCGCGATTGAGGGGGTCCTTGAAGAGGAACGGCCCACGCTGGTCCACCTCCCGAGCAAGCCGGGCAGCGCTACCCACTCTGAACACTCGAGGCCCGAGGTTGACCTGCTCGGGGTTTCGGGACGCGAAGCGGACCACGAGGAACAGCAGGACAGCAGCGAAGGCCAGGGTCACCACCGACGCGATCAGAATCAAAGGGCCCCGATTCGGCGGGCGACGGATGGACATGAGTACATCGTGCATCGTCCGCAGCTGGGCGGTTGATTCGATGTGAAACGGGGACATGGCGGCCTATGCTCCGAGCCTGAGCCGAGGGTGAACGGCAGACGAAGAGGGAGGCATCGCATGGGCCAGCGCAGAGGTCGACCCTGGAGGAGGTCATCGGCACTGCTGCTGGTGGCCGGCGTGATCCTCGCCGCCTGCGGCAGTGACGACGGTGACGGCGGTGGCGCTGGACAGCCCGAGGGCAAGCGGAAGGTCTCGATCGCTTTCGTAGGCGCCAAGACCGGGGACAACGCCAACCTGGGCCTCAACATCAGGGACGGGGCCAAGCTGGCCGTCGACGAGGAGAACGCCAAGGGCGGCAACGTGACCATCGAGCTGAAGGAGTTCGACACCGCAGGTGACTCCGCTCAGGCCAGCACCATCAAGGATCAGTTCATCGGCGACGAGAGCATCGTGGGCGTGGTCGGGTCCGCTTTCTCCGGCGAGACCAAGGCTCTGCTCCCCGCCTTCCAGGAAGGGGGCCTGGTGATGATCAGCCCCTCGGCGACGAACAAGGACCTGCCCAACGTGGTCCCGAACCAGACGGTCTTCCACCGCACCATCGCCGACGATGCCCTGCAGGCCAGCGGCATCGCCGAGTACCTGGCCAACGTGGAGAAGCCGGCCACGGCGGCCTACGTGCACGACAACACCGAGTACGGCAAGGGGCTCACCGTGGACGTGGAGAAGGCGGCCACGGCCAAGGGCGTCAAGAGGGCGGGCAGCATCGAGGTCGTGGATCCGAAGAACCAAGACTTCTCGGCCACCATCACGAAGGTCAAGGACGCCGCCCTGGTGTTCTACGGCGGCTACTACGCAGAGGCGGGCCGGTTCAAGAAGCAACTGGCGGACAACCAGTCGAAGGCCAAGTTCCTGAGTGGTGACGGGTCCCTCGACCCCGGGTTCGTCACGTCGGCCGGCGGAGCCGCCGCCGAGGAAGCTCGTTTGAGCTGCCCGTGCAACCTGGCGCTGGAGAGCTCTCAAGGCAACCTCAAGGCCTTCTACGACAACTTCAAGCAGAAGATCGGCCGTGAGCCCGGCCTGTACTCACCGGAGGGCTACGACTCCACCAAGATCCTGATCCAGGGCATCAAAGCCGGCAACGACACCCGCCCGAAGCTCCTCCAGTACGTGGAGAACGACGTGGGCGTCTACCAGGGCGTCTCCAAGACCATCGAGTTCGAGGCGAACGGCAACCTCAGGTCCAGGCAGTTCTTCGTGTTCCAGGTGAAGGGGGGCAAGATCGTGCCGCTCCAGACCCTCACCGTCGGCGGCAGCGGCACTGGGGCAGGCAGCAGCGGCGGCAGCACGACCACCACCGGCGGAGCCACCACGACGACCGCCGGGTGACGCCCCGGCGATGAGCCGGCAACGGAGGGCGGGTACCCGCCCTCCGTCACTCTCTGGGAGGGAAGACCATAAACGCCTGCTTCCGCTGTCTGCTCGACCAGTTCGGCGCTCAGACGGTGGACGGTCTCACTCTGGGCGCGATCTATGCCCTGATAGCCCTCGGTTACACGCTGGTCTACGGGGTGCTCCGCCTCATCAACTTCGCCCACTCCGAGATCTTCATGATCGGGGTGTTCGCCAGCCTGTTCGCAGTGCACGCCCTGGGCATCGACGTCGGAGACCCGGCCAAGACGGGGTTCGTCCTCGCCGCCTCGCTGATCGTCGTGATGGTCGTGGCCATGTTGGCCTCGGGTGTAACGGCCGTGGTCATGGAGCGAGTGGCCTACCGTCCTCTGCGCCGCCGTGGTGCCCCCAGGCTGGCCGCGCTGATAACCGCTGTCGGCATCTCGCTCTTTCTCCAGGAGCTGTTCGCCATCCGCTACGGCCGCGAGGTCCTCGGCTTCCCCCGACTCATGGAGAAGCGTCAGCTCTTCGAGCTGTGGGGCGCCAACGTCAGGACGGACAAGGTCCTGGTGCTGGTTTCGGCGCTGCTGTTGATGCTGGCCCTCGACCGGTTCGTGGCGCGCAGCCGCCTGGGGAGGGGCATTCGGGCCACTGCTCAGGACTCCGAGACCGCAGCTCTCATGGGAGTGAACATCGATCGCGTGATCATGCTCACGTTCCTGTTGGGCGGCCTTCTGGCCGGCGCAGCAGGAACTCTCTACGGGCTCTTCTTCGAGGCGGCCCGCTACAACATCGGCTTCCTGCCGGGCATCAAGGCCTTCACGGCTGCGGTGCTCGGAGGCATCGGCAACATTCGTGGAGCTCTGGCCGGAGGGCTCCTGCTGGGTCTGTTGGAGAACTGGGGATCGGCTGTCCTGGGCGGTGAGTGGAAGGACGTGTTCGCCTTCACCGTCCTCGTCCTGGTCCTGATGTTCCGCCCGACCGGGCTGCTGGGCGAGAGCCTGGGACGGGCAAGGGCGTGATGACCAGCCGGCCGGGAGGCCGTCGGCCCCGGCTCTCGATAGTCGAGCCCGTGAGCCGCTGGTTCGACCGCCAACCCTTCTGGTTGAGGCTCCTCATCGCACTGGCTGCTCTGGCCCTAGTGGTTCTGGGCCCGCTGGGGCTGTCGAGCTATTGGCAGAGCGTCCTCTTCTTCCCCGTCGGCGTCTTCGTCCTCCTGGCCCTCGGCCTCAACGTGGTGGTGGGCTCGGCCGGATTGCTCGACTTCGGTTACGTGGCCTTCTACGCCGTCGGCGCCTACACCACCGCCGTGCTCGGTACCACTCATGGCTGGTCCGCATGGCAGGCCCTGCCCGTAGCCATCGTCCTGGCGCTGGTGGCGGGCGTGGTCCTCGGCGCCCCCACCCTTCGGCTTCGTGGCGACTACCTGGCCATAGTGACCCTCGGCTTCGGTGAGATCGTGCGCATCGTGGCCCAGAACAGCGGGTCGCTCGGCGAGGCCCGTGGCATCACCGGCATACCTCACCCGTCACCGGTCCTCGGCACGGCTTTCACACTGCGGCCGCTGCCGTACTACTACCTGGTGGTGGGCGCGGTCGTGGTGGCCGTGGTGGTGACCGTCCGTCTCAACCGCTCACGGGTGGGACGGGCCTGGTCCGCCATCCGAGAGGACGAGGACGCCGCCGAGGTCATGGGCGTGCCGACCTTCACCATGAAGCTCTGGGCCTTCGCAGTGGGCGCGTCCATGGGTGGGCTGGCAGGGTGGATCTACGCCAGCAAGGTCGGCTTCATCAGCCCCGAGAACTTCCCCTTCTTCTTCTCCGTGATCGTGCTGGCCGCTGTCGTGCTCGGTGGGATGGGTTCGCTCCCGGGCGTCATGGCCGGCGGCTTGGCCATCGCCTTCCTGCCCGAGTACCTGCGGCGAGCCGCGGCCGGTGAGACCATCACCGACTGGCTCAACAAGCTGACCGGAGGAAACGTCGCCGACGTCACCGAGTACCGAGTGTTGCTGTTCGGAGCCGCCCTGGTCGTGATGATGCTGTTCCGTCCCCAAGGGCTGCTCCCGAGCAGGAAGCGGGCGGCGGAGCTGACGCAGGCCTCCCCGGAGACACCGCCTGCTCCCGAAGGTGCCGAGCAGGCGGGGCCGGCGCAGCCGGGCACCGCCTCGGAGAGGGAGGACGAGGCAGACGTGGTCGGCGCCTTGATCCGTGACGGAACCGACGCCGGCACCGTGCTCGAGATCGAGGAGCTCGGCGTGGAGTTCGGCGGTGTGGTGGCCCTCGATGCAGTCTCGCTGAAGGTTCGTTCGGGTCAGATATTCGGCGTCATCGGACCCAACGGTGCAGGCAAGACCACGCTGTTCAACTGCGTGACGGGGATGGTGAAGCCCACCACAGGCAGGATCCGCGCCGGCGACCACGACGTCACCGGCCAGAAGGCCCATCGCATCACGCGCGCCGGAGTGGCCCGCACGTTCCAGAACATCAGGCTGTTCCCCGATCTCACCGCCCTGGAGAACGTGCGGGTGGGCGCAGACGCCCGGCATCGCACGAGCGTGCCGGGGGCCCTCTTGGGTGGTCGCAGACACCGGCGCGAAGAGCGCACTGGTGACAGGGAATCCCGGCGCCTCCTCGAGTACGTGGGAATCTCGGCCAGGGCCGGTGACCTGGCCAAGAACCTGGCCTACGGCGACCAGCGCCGCCTCGAGATCGCCCGCAGCCTGGCCACGGGGCCCACGGTCCTCCTGCTCGACGAGCCGGCGGCGGGGATGAACCCATCCGAGAAGCGGGCCCTGGTCGAACTGATCCGTAAGATCCGGGACTCGGGCGTGACGGTGGTGCTCATCGACCACGACATGGGACTTGTCATGAGCGCTTGCGACCGGGTCGGGGTGCTGGACTTCGGCAAGTTGATCGCCGAGGGCTCACCGGCGCAGATCCAGCACGATGCCAGGGTCGTGGAGGCATATCTCGGAGTGCCAACGGATGCTGCTTGAGCTGGAGGACGTGAGGGTTCACTACGGCAAGGTGGAGGCCCTGAAGGGCGTGTCCCTCCAAGTGGACGAAGGGGAGATCGTCACGCTCGTGGGAGGCAACGGAGCAGGGAAGACCACAACGCTCAAGACCATCTCGGGGCTTCGCCCGGTCACCTCCGGCTCGGTGCGCTTCGACGACCGGCCCATCTCCGGGCTGGCTCCCTACCGCATCGTCCGCCTCGGCCTGTGCCAGTCCCCGGAAGGCCGAGGCGTCTTCCCGGGGATGACGGTGATGGAGAACCTGGAGATGGGAGCCTACGCCCGATCGGGGCGCGGGCGGCCGGCCCTACGGCCCGACTTGGAGCGGGTCTTCGGCCTCTTCCCGCGCCTGGCCGAGCGCCGGAACCAGGCCGGCGGGACGCTGTCGGGGGGAGAGCAACAGATGCTCGCCATCGGCCGGGCGCTGATGGCCCGGCCCAGGATGGTCCTGCTCGACGAGCCATCCATGGGCCTGGCCACGATGCTGGTGACCCAGATCTTCGACATCCTGGCCGAGATCAACCGCCAGGGGACCACGCTGTTGTTGGTGGAGCAGAACGCGGCCCAGGCCCTCCGCCTGGCTCACCGGGCCTACGTGCTGGAGACCGGCCGGGTGGTGAGGTCGGCCGCCGCCGCAGACCTGCTGGACGACGAGTCGGTGAAGTCGGCCTACCTGGGCGGCGACGTCGAGGCAGGGGTGGGCGAGGGCGACGGCGACGCCGAGGGCGGGGGCGACGGGGACCCGAGCGCTTCGAGCGTTCCCTAGGATTCGCGGCCCAGTGGACCTGTTCGAGTACCAGGGAAAGCGATACCTCGTCCGATTCGGCGTCCCGGTCTCCAGCGGCGAAGTGGCCGAGACGGTGGAGGAGGCG
>JADDQT010000382.1 GCA_016781225.1 Actinomycetota bacterium | reverse complement strand
CCGTCACCGTCGAGGACGTGCTCGACCGGGTCCTGCCCGAGGACTGGCGCCAGAACGAGGCCCCGGACGCGAGACGCCGGCCATGAGGCGCTCCGAGGACCTGTCCACTCCGCGGCGGGGCATCAGCGTCGGGATCCACTACGACCCCGAGGCCTTCGGGCGGTTCTCGGAGGGCATAGCCCGCTTCATAGGCACGGCCCGATACCTGGTGCTCCAGACGATCGTCATCACCGTGTGGATCGCGTGGAACGTGGCCCTGCCGGAAAGCCTTCAGTTCGACGAGTACCCGTTCATCCTCTTGACGCTGGCACTGTCGATGCAGGCCTCCTACGCCGCGCCCCTCATCCTCCTGGCGCAGAACCGACAGGAGACCCGGGACCGGGAGGAGGCCGACCGCGACCGAGCCCAGGCGGCACGGGCCCTGGCCGACACCGAGTTCCTGGCCCGGGAACTTGCCTCCATCCGTCTGGCCCTGGCCGACGTGGCCACCAACGCCGATCTGCAACGGGTCCTCGAGCGCCTCGAGGCGTACCGCGACGGCGGGTCGGCGGCGACAGTGACCTGAGCTCCTGCGGCGCTACAGCCAGTCGCGGCGCCTGAAGGCCCGGAAGCCCGCAATGGTGATGAACGCCATGATGGAAAGGGCGAAGGGGTAGCCCAGCTTCCAGCCGAGCTCGGGCATGTGCTCGAAGTTCATGCCGTAGATGCCGGCCACCAGGGTGGCGCCGAGGAGGATGGCGCCCCAGCTGGTCATGGTCTTCATCACCCGGTTCATGTGGTTGGAGGCCAGGGCCAGATGGGCGTCCATCACGTTGCCCAGGAGCTCACGTTGCTCGTCAACCAGCTCGGTGGCCCGCAACAGGTGGTCGTAGACGTCCTGCAGGTGTACGACGGTGTCCTCGTCGATCCAGGACACGTCCCGGCGGAGAAGGGCGGCGACCACCTCTCGCAGAGGGCTCACCCGACGGCGGAAGGTCAACAGGTCGCGCCGCTCGGCCAGGATGTCCCGCTGCATGGTCCGCTCGCTGGGACCGGTCTCGGCGAAAAGGCGCTCCTCGAGGGCTTCCACGTGATCCTCGGCAGCGTCGATGACGGCGAAGTACCCGTCCACCAGCTCGTCGAGCAGGACGTACAGGAGGAACCCCACGGTGGCGTTCTCCGGCCTGGTGCGCTCGAAGCGGTCGCGGGCGTTGTCGAGCGACCACAGCTCGCCCTTCTGGTTGCGGTCCCGGACCGTCACCAACCAGTCGGGGCCGAAGAACACGTCGATCTCGGCCGGCGCGCCCGAGTAGGCGACGAGGAAGGCGTGGGACGGGTACTCCTCGAGCTTGGGCCGTTGCCCATGCTTGGTGGCGTCCTCCAGGGCCAGGGGGTGTAGGTCGAACTCGGCCGCCACTCGCTGAAGGTCGGCCTCGCTGGGGTCGACCATGTCCACCCACAGGATGCGGCCGTCCCGGCCACGGACCTCGGAGATCTGATCGGGATCGGGGACCTCCTCGGCGCCCTGTCCGGGTCGGTAGCCGCACACGGAGATCGCCACGGGCCAACCGTACATTCACCCCGTGGAACTACCTTGGGCCGGTGGCCTCGCCGGCACCGCTCGTCGTCATCCCCACCCCGCACCTGGCGTCGGGCCGGGTCCTCGGCGGGAGCGCCGGCGGCTATGCCCTGCCCGATCGCTACGTGTCGGCCCTGCAGCGGGCCGGGGCCCGCCCGGTGCTGCTGCCGCCCACCAGTGCCGCCCCGCCCGAGGAGGCGC
>JADDQT010000126.1:1014-6055 GCA_016781225.1 Actinomycetota bacterium | reverse complement strand
AACTGGTCCGCCGGCTCATGCCGGCAGGTGAGGTAGGCACCACCGGAGCCGGCGCCACGACGGCCAGCGTCACGGTGGCGGGCAACCCGGAGGGTGCCGTCGACACGGCACGGGGGTCCACGCCGGTCTGCTTCCAGAGCCTGGATCCGGACGTCGAGGTCGTCCTCGAAGCGCCCTTCCGCCGGCCTGCCCCTCCCATGGTCGTGCGTTGCCGCCATCCCTCCACCGAGCCCGAAGCCGTGGCCGGCGAGCTGCTGGCCGCCCACGGCGCAGGTGTGGACTGGGAGGACATGGCCGTACTCGTGCGTGGGCTCGGCCGGCGAGCCCGGGCCATCACCCGAGCCCTGGAACGCCACGGGATCCCGGTCGCACCCACAACCTCTCCGCTGGCCGATGACCCGGCGGTGCGAAGCGTGATCGATCTTCTGCGCTGGGTCAATGGTGATGCCGGCGCCGTCGGACGGCTCCTGAGCTCCGCGCTCACCGATCTCGACCCCGGCACGGTACGCCGGCTGCGCCGGGCGACTAACGCTTCGGGTACCGCCTTGGAGGACCACCCCGCTCTTGCCGGCCTGGTGTCGATACGCGACGCCCTGGCCGCTCGGGTGGCCACCGATGACGTGGGGATGCTCGCCCACCGGGCCTTCAGCTTGGGCCTGGGGCACCTGGTCCACGGGCCCGAGCAGCCCGCCACCTCCGCCGAGGAGCGCGCTCTCGACGCCGTACGCACCTTCTTGGATGGCGTGAGCCGCCACGTCGAGCAACACCCCGGCACCACGCTCGACGACTACCTGGCTCTGCTCGAAGCGCCCTCCGGCGGACCGGACCCCTGGGTTGCCGGACCGGTGGCGCCGGCCACCGTCACCGTCACGTCGATCCCTGCCGCTGCTGGTCAGGAGTGGCACACCGTCGTCGTCGCCGGCTGCGTCGAGGGTGAGCTTCCCCGAGTGGGCGAGGTCGTGCGGTTCTTCGACGTGTCGGCCCTCGACCAGCGCGGCTCCGGGGATGATCGCCAGCTGGCGCCCCTTCACGAGGAGCGGCGACTGTTCGCCTCGGCCGCGGATCGGGCCACCGGAGTCCTGGTTGGCGTGTCTGCGCCGGAGCCGGGCGTGCTGCTAAGCCGCTTCGTCGAAGGCTGGCAGGAGCGAGAAGCGCAAATCCCCCTGGAGCACGGCCCGCCGCAGGTGGCCCTCCCGCCTACCGCGGGCGCCTCCCCCATGTGGCCGGACGACGCGCTCTCGCTGTCGGCCAGCCAGCTCGACACCTACCAGGACTGCCCCCTCAAGCACGCCTACCGTTACGGCCTCGGCGTCCGGGGCCCGGGCGGTGTCCACGCCAACCTCGGGAACCTGGTGCATGCCGTGCTGGATCGCTTCTGTGATCCCGCTGGGCCGGTGCGTCCGGAGGAGCGCACGAGGGATCGCCTCCACCAGGTGGCCCAGGAGTGCTGGAGCGACGACCTGGCTCCGTTCCGTCCCCAGCTCGAGGAGGCCCGCCGCGACCTGTTCGCCATGTTGGACCTGTGGTGGGACCACGAAGGCGGCACGGCCGACGCACCGGAGGTGCTGGCCACCGAGCACCCTTTCGCCGTCGAGGTTGGCCCTCACCGCCTCAGTGGCCGCATAGACCGGGTCGACCGCAGCGACGACGGCGAGGGGCTGCGTGTCGTGGACTACAAGAGCGGCAAGCACAAGCCGAGGCCCGCCGACGTAGCCGGCGACCTACAACTCGCCACCTACCACCTGGGCGCGTCGCTGGACACCGAGCTGGCCGAGTGGGGACCCGTACGCCAGCTGCGCCTCCTGCACCTGCGCACCATGACGCCCTTGGAGCAGGAGATAACCCCCGGCCACGCCCGAGCCACCGAGGAGTGGATCCTGGCCGTCGCCGCTCGGATCAGGGCCGAGGAGATCGGCCCCCAGATCGACGCCGACTGCGACCACTGCGAGTTCCACCGGCTTTGCCCTCTGTGGCCGGAGGGCCGGGAGGTGGGCCAGGAGTGAGCGATGACCCCCCCGTGCCGAGCTTCACCCCTACGAACGACCAGCGCGCCGTCATCGAGCATCCCCTGTCGGGCCTGCTGGTGGTGGCCGGCGCGGGGACGGGGAAGACCACGGTCATGGCTGCCCGCATGCTCGCCCTGGTGCACCGGGGCCTGGCCGAGCCGCACCAGATCCTCGGCCTCACCTTCACCAACAAGGCGGCGGCCAACCTGAAGGAGCGGGTACGCGAGCGGCTCGGGGCTGATGCCGACGTCACGATTTCCACCTACCACGCCTTCGGGGCCGCCCTGGTGGCGGCCCACGGCCTGGAGCTCGGCCTCGACCCGGGGACGCAGGTGCTCAACCGGGCCCAGGCGTGGCAGCTGCTCTTCTCCGTGTTCGACGAGTTCCGGTTCCAGCGCCGGAGCAGCTTCGTCCCGTCCCTCGTGGTGAATGACGCCCTGGCCCTGGCGTCACATTGCGCCGACCACCTGGTGAAGGTGGAGGAGGTGGTGGCCGACTGCGAGGAGGTCATGGCCACGGGCAGGTGGCAGCGCCAGCGGGAGACCGCGGCCAGTCGCCTGGAGCTGTGCCAGGTGGTCTCGGCCTACGAGCGGCGGAAGAGGGAGCGCAACCTCATCGACTACGGCGACCAGGTGGCGCTGGCCGTCCGCCTCCTCGGCCAGGAGCCCCAGCTGGCGTCGGCGTTGCACCGCCGGCATCCCGTCGCCCTCCTGGACGAGTACCAGGACACCAACTACGCCCAGCGGGTCCTGCTCCAGCACATCTACCCGCCTGGGTCCGCGGTCACCGCGGTGGGCGACGACATGCAGTCGATCTACGCCTTCCGGGGCGCCCACCTGGGCAACATCTTCGCCTTCGCCGACCACTTCCCTCCCGCCGAGCGCATGCCTCTGGAGACCAATCGCCGCTCCGGGCCCGAGCTCGTCGAGCTGGCCAACCGCATCCAGGCGAAGGTGCCGGCGGCGTTGCCCAAGCGGCTGGCGGCGTTGCCCGGCGCCGACTCGACCACCATCGAGTGCTTCCTGGCCGCCGACGACGCCGAGGAGGCGGCCGAGGTGGCGCGCCAGGTCCGCGACCTCGGCACGCCCTGGGCCCGCCACGCCGTCCTGTGCCGGAAGCGCCGCCTCATCGGAGCAGTTGCCGCCGCCCTCGAGGATGAGGGCGTGCCCACCGATGTGATGGGCGCCGGCGGCCTTCTCGACCGCCCCGAGATCGTGGACCTCGTGTCCTGGATGGAGGTCCTGGCCGACCTCTCGTCGTCGGTAGCCCTGCTTCGCCTCCTCCAGGGCCCTCGCTACCGCCTGGGCTGGCGGGACCTGGCCGCCCTGGCCAGGCGAGCTCATGAGCTTCGCGTCTCCGGCGAAGAGCGCTTGGAGCTGGCCGACGTGCTGGAGGAGCTCGACACCGTGACCGGCCTCTCGCCAGCGGGCCGCGGCCGGCTGGAGGCCTTCTGCCGTGAGCGTCGATCGCTGTCGTCGCTGGCTGCCCGGCTGTCGGTGCTGGACCTGGCCGAGGCCGTGACCCAGCAGACCGGGCTGTGGAGCGCAGCCGGTGAGAAGGGCAGGGAGAACCTCCTGCGCTTCTACGACCTGGCCGCCCGCTTCGATCCGGTGGCGGGCGACCCGGGCCTCCTCGCCTTCGTGGAGTACCTCCAGCTCCTGGACGAGACCGAGGAGGAGCTCGCCGAGGCCCACGGCACGGGCGAGGACGCGGTCCGGGTGATGACCGTCCACCAGGCAAAGGGCCTGGAGTTCGATTGCGTCTGGGTGCCGGGACTGGCCGGCGGATCGGGGCGGGGAGGGGGCATCTTCCCGGACAGCCGCGCCGGGGACAATCCCCTGAGCCGGGCCTCCACCCTGCCCTGGTGGGTCCGGCCCGACGACGAGGGAATGCCCCACTGGCGCAAGGCCAGCACGGAGGCCGCCATCACGGCCGAGGTCCGGCGGCGCCGGTCCGACGAGGAATGGCGCCTTTTCTATGTTGCCTGCACTCGGGCCCGGCGGCGACTGGTTTGCTCGGCCGCCCACTGGTACCCGGGACCGGCCGAGCCTCAGGGACCCTCGGAGTTCTACGAGTTCGTCGCCGCCCAGGCGGACCTGGTGAAAGAGCGCTTCCGCCACGACCCTCCCTCCGTCGACCCGGCCACGGCGGCCAAGGAACGGCGACGGGACTCGACGATCCCTTCCGTTGCCGCACCGGTCGAGGTGGACGACGACGCCATCGCCATTGGGTTCCGACACCGGCGCCGCCTTCCGGCGGCGCAGGCTCGGCCGGTGCCCACCATCTTCTCGGTCACGGACCTCGTGACCTACGCCCGCTGCCCCTTGCAGTACTACTGGTCGGCGGTGCGACCTCTCCCCAGGCCACCGTCGCCAGCCGCACGGCTCGGCACCGAGGTGCACGGGTGGATCGAGGACCGGATCGAGGACCGGATCGAGGGCTCCGCCGGCGTCCGCGGACCCGAGGTCGCCGAGCACCGGAGCTTGCCCGATGCCGGAGGTGCTGACGACCCCGGCTCGGATGGTGGTGTGCCGTCACCGGCTGCCCTCCAGGCGTCCTTCCTGACCAGCCCCTACCCCGACGCTTCGCCGATCGCCGTGGAAGCACCCTTCGAGCTGGTGCTCGGCAGCCGTCTCATCCGAGGCCGGGTCGACGCCGTGTACCGGCGCGACGTCCGGACGGAGCTCGTGGACTGGAAGACCGGCCTGCGCCCGGTCCCCGGCGACGCGGGTGCGGGCGTGCAGCTGGGCCTCTACGCCCTCGCCGCCGTGGAGGCCTGGGACGAGGACCCCGACCAGCTGCGCACCACGAACTGCTATCTGCGCGCCGGCGGCCCCGCCGAGCTGGACACCCGTACCTGGGACACCGAGCGGATCGACGCGGTGCGCTCGTCGCTCGCCGGTTGGCTGGAGGGTGTGGCCGAGCGCCGCTTCCACGCCACCCCCGGCGACTGGTGTGCTCGCTGTGACTTCCTGCCGTTCTGCGAGGCCGGACAGTCAGCTACCGGTCGAGACAGCCAGGCCAGCCGCTGACGC
>JADDQT010000126.1:0-983 GCA_016781225.1 Actinomycetota bacterium | reverse complement strand
GGCCGCGATGACCCGACTCGACGAACGGGAGAGGCGAGTTGCCCTCTGGGCCGCCGGCTTCGGGGCGGTCAGCGCCGTGGCGTTGTACGCACCGGCCTTCGACGATTTCACCGCCGCCATCGTCCTCGCCCTCGTCGGAGTGGCCATGGCGGGCCTGTTGGCCCTGGCCAGTCGCTCGGGCAGCCGGCTCTTCACCTGCCTCGCGGCCGGCCTGCTGGGCATCGGCCCCTGGGGTTACGCGTACATCATCGGGCTGCCGTTCATCCTCCTTGCCGGATGGCTCATGTTCCGGAATGCCAACGCCCGCCGCACCGCGGGAGGAAGGCCGGCGAAGGAACGCCCGGTGAAGGAGAAGCGGGTAAGGGAGAAGCGGGTAAGGGAGAAGAAGCCCGTGATCGAGGCGCCGTCCCGGCCGTCCAGGCCGGGGCAGAGCAAGCGTTATACGCCGCCCGCAGGGCGGAGATAGAGCATCCGCGCCGATCCGGCTCCGCCGGTCGGTGCCGATCCAGTCAGGCTCGCCGAGCAGGCTCTGCCTGCGATGGCGAAAGACGCTATGCATGCGAGGGCGAAACTCCGAGCGCTGAGCGAAGGAAGGAGAGGAGCTCGTCCCGGCGGCGGACCAGCTCCCGCGCGGTGAGCTCCAGGCCTAGCGCCCGCAGCACCTCCACCTCGGTGGCCATGCCGAGGACCGCCGAGTAGGCGGCCAGCAGGACCAGGCGTGGGTCTCGCTCCCCCATGCGCCTAGCCGCCATCTCGGCTCGGAGGAAGTCCGTGGCGCGTTCGATCAGCGGCTCGAGGGCCTCGAGAAGCTGGGTCGAAGCCGGCGGCCCCAGCCGGCTCACCTCGCGAACCACTCCGAGCAGCTCGGGACGCCGCACCGACAGGCGGAAGACGGACTTCACCAGAGCCTCCACCCTCGGCCACCCCGGCCCGGCGCGGGCCAGTGCCCGCTCCAGCGCCTCGGCCAGGTCACTCGCCGTGCG
>JADDQT010000381.1 GCA_016781225.1 Actinomycetota bacterium | reverse complement strand
TGCGGGAGCAGGGACTCCCAGTCCTCGGGCAGGGAGGGGAGGCGAGGTGCCGGCCATCCACCGGCCATCCCCTGGGCAAAGGTCTGGGCCTCCACGTCCCACGACAGGTGACAGAAGCGGTTGGCCAGGGGCGCCGACAGGTCCCAGCCGTCGGCGGTCTGCTCGTGGGGGTTGGCGGCGGCCACCACCACCACGCCGTCCGGCAGGTCCACGTCGCCGACGACCCTCTCCAGCACCACCCGGAGCAGCGCCGCCTGCACGGCGGGAGGAGCGGTGGAGATCTCGTCGAGGAACAGAAGCCCGCCCCCCGACTCGGCCAGGCGCCTCGCCCAGCGGGGGGCGGCGAAGTGGACCTGTTCACCGCTCACCACCGGCAGGCCGGCGAAGTCGGATGGCTCGCGTATGGATGCGATGACCGTCTCGCACGGCCAACCCATGGCGTCGGCCATGGCCCTGACGGCGGACGTCTTCCCCGTTCCCGGCGGGCCCCAGAGGAGCACGGGCACGTGGGCGGCGACGGCGATCCCCAGGGCCTCCACCGCCGCCTGCTGGCCGTTCACGCCAGCCACCCTACGTGCGGTGAAAGGGACCGGCTACAGCACCCGGCGGCCAAGGGGTCCAGCCGCCGGTCTGTGCTAGAGGACCCAGCGATGGCTGCGGTACCAGGCGATGGTGTCGGCGATGCTCGCCTCGAGGTCGGTCTCCCGGAACTCGAACCCGGTGTCGAGCAAGGCGTCGATGCTCAACCTGTTGTTCCGGTTCTGCTTGCGCATGAACCGGAAGCGCTGCTCGGTGAAGAAGATGTCGTCCTTCATGCCCTCGCCCACCATGCGGTCGCGGATCTCACCACGTTCCTCGTAGCTGGGGCCGCAGTCGTCGTCGGTGCCCTCGTCGCACAGCTCCATCTCCATGCCGAACTCGGCGGCCAGGATGCGGCCGATCTCGTGGCTCGTGGGGTACTGGCCGGACGTGACGTTGAAGACGCGGCCCACGGCGTCTTCGTGCTCCATGAGGTGGATGGTGGCGGCCACCAGGTCGTCAACGTGGACCAGTCGCTGCTCCACGGGGGCGTTGGGCACCATGAGGGTCTCATAGCCGCCGTAACGCTCGATGGCGACGTCGAGGATTGCGCTGCCCAGCAGCTTGACGTTGGCCGGGCCGTAGGTGGACACGGGCCGCAGGGCGACGACGGGGACGCCCTTCTCCCCGAACCTGGCGACCACCTGCTCGGCTTCCCACTTGGTCTTGCCATAGCCGCGGCTCGGGTGAGGCTCCACGCTCTCGAGCACCGGCACCGGGAGCTGCACCTCCTCGCCGTAGATGGCGGTTGTGCTCATGTACAGGAACCGCTCGAAGCCGGCATCGGCGCCGGCGATGAGAAGGTTCTCGGTCCCGACCGCGTTCGAGCGGTGCATCTCCTCGTCGGTGGAGTTGGAGCTCGACGCCCCGGCCAGGTGGAAGACGTGGGTGGTCCCGTCGAAGAGCTCGTCCACGCCCTCGCCCGAGGCCAGGTCGGCATTCCTATAGTCCGCCTCGTCGGGCAGTGAGTCCGGTCGAGGGCGCCGCCCGCAGGCCCGCACCTGCCAGCCGGCCTCCAGCAGGGCCGGTGCCAGCCGAGTGGCGATGAAACCCGAACCTCCGGTGATGAGCGCTGACCGACCCATCGGGCCTCCTCTCTGTACGCTGGGGTTTCCGAAGTATCACAGATGGTCGACCCCGCCGGGCCCGCCCGGTGACAGGCTTGGCGGGTGCCCGCTTACACCGCCGAGCAGCTGCTGCGCAGGGTGAC
>JADDQT010000380.1 GCA_016781225.1 Actinomycetota bacterium | reverse complement strand
CACGGCCAGGATCTCGCCGCTGACCCTGCTGACGAGCCAGACGATCCGCCTGGGGCGGCTCTACCCGAGGGCGGTGTACAAGCAGGAGGCGGAGCAGCTCGTGCTTCCACTGGGCTCCAAGGCGACCAAGGGCGTGGCGGTCGACGCGGTGCGCGAGCTGCTCGACGCGCTGTTTCCCGACGCGAGAGCAATCAGTGATCCCTTAGCATCGGCGACGTCATGAGATCCCCAAGACGGCTCCGCTTCCTGGCCACCCCATTGGTCGCGGTGCTCGCCCTGGCCGGGTGCGGCTCCCTCACTTCCTACGCGGCCAAGGTCAACGGCCAGCGCATCACCCAGAACGAGCTCGACCGTGAGCTCAACGCCATCCTCAACAACAAGACCTACCTCGACCGGATCGACCAGAGCTTCGCCAGCCAGGCTCAGCAGAGTGCCCGCGGGGCCGGCGAGGGCACTCTCAGCAGCGCGTTCGTGGCTCGCCTCCTCGAACGGCGCATCGCCTTCGAGCTGATCCGCCAAGAGGTGAAGAAGAAGGACCTCGAGGTGACGCCCCAGGATCTGGAGGCGGCGAGGAACGAGATCCTGGCGGCCTTCGAGAACGACGAGCGGGTCCTGAACGCCTTCCCACAGAGCTACCGCGACGAGCTCGTGCGATCCACCGCCGAGGTGGCGGTGCTCGAGCGTTCGTTCTCCCAGGCCCCCATGGACGATGTTGCCATCAAGACCTACTACGAGGCCAACAAGGGCGCCTTCGAGACCTTCTGCCTCCGAGGCATCATCGTGAACGACCGGCCGCAGGCGGACCGGGTCAAGAGCCGTGTCGGCGGTGGGGCTGACTTCGCCGCCATCGCCCGGGCCGAGTCCAAGGACAACCAGGGCCCGGAAGGGGGCAGCGCGGCAAAGGGGGGTGACCTCGGCTGTGCCGCCCGGTCGGCGCTCGGAGAGTACGAAGCTGCCACATCGAACCTTCAGCCCGGGCAGCTGAGTGACCCCGTGCAGACCCCGGCCGGTTTCGTGGTCCTGCAGATGGTCGACCGCAAGGTCAAGTCCCTCGAGGAGGCAACGCCCGAGATCCGCCAGCGGCTCGGGCAGCAGTCCGTCGAGGGGCTGCGCAACTTCGTGAACGAGTCCTTCGTGAAGGCCAAGATCACGGTAAACCCCCGCTACGGCGAGTTCGTGCAGTCAGGCCCGGAGATCGGGCTCAAGGCGCCCTCCGAGCTCAAGTCCGACACACCGGCTCCCGACGCCGCGCCGTAGTAGTGGCCGGGCGCGTCGTCGTGGCCGGGCTGGGTCCGGCCGGACCGGAGCTGATGACCGCCGGCACCGTTGCCTGCATCGAGCGGATCCCTCATCGCCACCTCCGCACGTCCCGGCACCCGGCGGCGGCGTCGGTCCCCGGTGCGGCCAGCTTCGACTACCTCTACGAGGAGGCGACCACGCTGGAAGAGGTCTACTCCTCCATCGTCGA
Organism: Actinomycetota bacterium; assembly: GCA_016781225.1. Lineage (GTDB taxonomy): Bacteria > Actinomycetota > Acidimicrobiia > Acidimicrobiales > YB1-3. Next base: position 17 of record JADDQT010000380.1, on the reverse strand, counting down.
GCGGCTCGTGTCGGCCG
>JADDQT010000125.1 GCA_016781225.1 Actinomycetota bacterium | reverse complement strand
CAGTTCAACAACCTGGGGGACAACCTCAGCAGGTTGAGCGCGGCGAGGTAGGCGAACAGCGCAGGCGACCGGGATGATGACGTATCGAGTCGGTTCGGGAGGGAGATCTGCCAGTAATCGGTCGTGAAGTTGGCTGCGATGAGCCGGTCGAGCTCAGCGATGAACGCACAGCCGTCCGCGTCAGGGAGGTCGGCGATTCGTCCGAGGTCGAACTCGAGCGCGCTCTCCGGCGACGAGGTGTATCGACCCGTCGTGTGCGCCATGAAGAACCACCGGGCAATGACAGTTCTGAGGGTCGGCAGGTCGATTCCGAAGTCGATCCGTCCTACCAGCCACAGTGCGTAGCTGAATAGCAGGGCGTTGTCGGATGAGATCGTCTTGCGGCTTCGGAAACCTGCGGCCTGTAGACACTTGAGGAACTCGTGCCAGTTTCCAAGATCAAGGACCTTGGCTTGAGCGGCGGCGAGAACGCTGAACTGTTCGTCGCGTCGCTCCCGGCTGACCGTGCCCGTCTCGAGGTCCTTGCCTCGAAGAATGTTGTAGACGAACTCAAGTCGGGCCCGCCGGAACGCCAATGCCACGGCGACACGCAACATTTGGTCCGGGCTCGGCTCTATGAAGGAGTTCTTCGGGGTTGTGCCCTGGATGGTTGGGTCGGTGGCTGCCCGGCTGAAGGCCTCGAGCTCTCGCCGGCCCTTCTCCCAGTGCACGGACATGAGCGTGAGGATGAAGTCGGCCTGGTTGAGCGGGACGCCCTGAGAATTCGTCCGCACGAAGATGTCGGCCACCTGCTCCTCGTGTGTGGAGGAGCTCAGTTCTACGATCTGGAACCGGAAATCACGAAGGTCGTGAACTCGATTGATTCGGTCGTCGAGCTCGTCCTCCTTGGCCTGGGTGAGCGGCGCGTCTCGGGCCTCGCCCAGTCGCTTGAGGTACTGGCGGGCAGTGGACCGATAGCCATCGGACCAGAGCGCAGTGATGTCAGGAACGAATTCGGGATTGCGTTCGACGGCAGCGTCAGTGACCTCGAAGACCTCGTCGACCGGGCTGAACGCGATCCGGATCCGCTTCTCCTCGAACGACTTCGTCAGCACCGACGAACCAGTCAGCACGGCGTACAGCGAGGTGAGCCGCTGCTGGCCGTCAACTATGAGCAGCTGTGGCGATCGGTCCGCCGCGCCGAGTCCGATCTGGCGCGTCCCGACCTCGGCTCCGGTCTCCCACAGCATCAGGGTTCCGATCGGATAGCCCTGATACATGCTGTCGAACAGATCTCGGACCTTCTTGGACGCCCAGACGAACGGCCGCTGGATGTCCGGCAACGCGACCCTGCCACTGCGGATGTCCTCGATCAGGCCGACCAGCGGCGCACCGGTATCTCTATAGAGAGTCTTGGACACATGAACTCCTGGTGTATGTGGAGGCGGGCTCCGGATCCAACAACGCCGGACCCCATCATGACTGGTTCACCGCTGGCAGGACCCGGCCACTCGAGCCGCTCATGCACGTTCTCCGGGGCCACGGATAGCGCATCCTTACCCAGAGCTGAGCGAATCGTGCGTCCTCCCCCGCCAGACGCTCCTGGAGCGGCCAGACGTCCCGCTCCCTCGAGCGCTCGAGCGGGTCGCGGGCCTCCAGGCCCAATGCGCCCCGCCATGTACATCGGCATGCAAAGGCGGTAACGCCTTCGGTACACAACTCTGCTACCGCCCGCCGGTCGCGTCGGTTTCCTGCCCCGACCACGTCTAGCTCAACCTCGGTCCGGCTCGTGGGGATGCCGTTGACCAGTGCCTCCCATCGGGGTCGGTGACCTCCAAGATGGCGTCGGGTCTGAGCTTCGCGTGCCAACCGGGCTGGTGCAGGCGGTGGTGATGGCGGGAACACACCAGCACCAGGTTCTCGAGGCACGTGGGGCCATCGTCGGCGATGTGCACCACGTGATGTCCCTCACACCATGACGACTGGCGGTCACAGCCGGGGAAGCGGCAGTGCTCGTCTCTGAGCACCAGGGCGTTCCACAAGGTGGCGGGGATGGTGCGGGTGGAGGTGCCGTAGTCCAACACCGCCGAGCGGCCTGACATCACCAGGCGGTGCAGCGCCGAGTCACAGGTGAGTGCCTGAAGGGCAGCACCGCTCAGCACCGCCCCGTCCACCATCCGCCCGCCACCGCCGCCGGCGAGATCCTCGTAGTCGACGACCACGTTCACATGCGGGCGGTGCCGACCAGCCGGGCGGTGGTGCTGGTGGTCGAGGTAGAAGCGACAGATGTCGGCCAGTGTGTCGACCCGGCGCTGTGCCGGGGTGCGAGAGGGCTCGGCATCCGAGTCGGGGCTTTCTCCCAGCCGCAGGGCGGTGGCCACCACCTCGCCGGCCACAGGGTCCAGCGTCCCGTCCAGGACCCAGGTGCCGTCCAGGGTCCGTGACAGGTGCAGGCCCCGCTTGGACTCCTCGGCCTCGTTCGAGAGCGCGGCGGCGTGGGCGGCCCAATGACCCATGGCCCGGGAGGTGTCGACAACCGACAGGCCCACCAGGCTCGGCACCAGCTCTGGCTCCTGCTCGGCGAAGAGCTCCAGCACCTCCGGCTTGAGCACGGCCACCATGGCGTCGACCTGGCCCCCGCTCAGCTCGCCCGCCTGCCACGCGGCAGCGGTGACGGGCAGGGACCGCAGCTTCTTGGCCCGTCCCGTCACCCGGGCCGCCTCCCGCTTGGTCATGACCCCGTGCTGGCGAAGCCAGGCGGTCATGGAGGTGGCGGAGTCGAGGTCCCACAGCCCCGCAGCGTCGAAGGCGCCAACGGCGTCGGTGATCTTGGCGTCGAGGCGATCCCGAAGGGCCAACACCTCGGTGATGGCCTCACCGCAGAGGGGAACGACTAGCTGGTCGATCTCCGTGCAAAGACTCTCGAACACATTGAGATCGTACATGTGTTCGATGCCTGGAGTCAAGCGAATTCCCTTGTGGCACAAGGAATCTCCGAAGACCGGCCCCTCGCTGTAGGTTCGCTGGCATGGCCACGGAGCGCACCCTCACGAGGGCTGAGCTGAACCGTGCCCTTCTCGCTCGCCAGATGCTCCTGGAACGTGCCGACATCCCGCTTCCCCGAGCGCTCGAGCGCATGGCGGGCCTGCAGGCACAGTACGCGCCGGCGATGTACATCGGGCTCTGGTCGCGGGTACGTGGGTTCGAACGCGACCAGCTGACCCGGGCGCTCGAAGAGCGAGCGGTCGTCCAAGCCACCCTCATGCGCATGACGATCCATCTCGTCTCCGCCGCCGACTACTGGCCCTCGCCGTCGCCGTTCGTGAGGCTCGCCGGAAGCTGTGGCTCCCGCAGCCAGGCCCGCCGACTCGATCAGGACGAAGCGAGCCTGGCCGCCGCCGCCCAACATCTCCGAGAGCGCCTCGGCGACGGTCCGCTACGGCGCCGGGAGATCGATGAGATCGTCGGTCCCTCCGCCATCACCGGCGTCGGCCTTTGGGTCGATCTCGTACGCGTGCCACCCTCGGGAACCTGGGAGCGCCGGCGCGCCGACCTCTACGCCGCGGCCGAGGACTGGCTCGAGCCGGTGGAGGTGTCCGATGACGAGGCCGTCGAGCACCTCGTTCGCCGCTACCTCGCTGGCTTCGGCCCGGCCACCAAGGGCGACATCGCCAGCTGGTCCGGGCTGGCGGTAGGAGACTTCACCCACGTTCTGGAGAGACCCGATCTCCGCCGCTTCCGCGACGAGCGGGGTGAGGAGCTGCTCGACCTGCCGGACGGACCGCTACCAGACCCGGAGACACCGGCGCCGGTGCGCTTCCTGCCGGCCTGGGAGGCCACCCTCCTCGTGCACGCTCGCCGCACGGGGATCCTTCCCGAGGCGTACCGGCCCCGGGTGTTCAACACCAAGACGCCTCACTCGGGTGAACACCTTCCTCGTCGACGGGGCCGGGCGGCGAGGGCCTCCGCCTCCTCACGCGGCTGGCAACTGAGGTCAAGCGTGGAGGTTGTGTGAAGGCATCGAGCTCGATCGCCCGCCTTGGTAGCGCCAGGTCCCGGCAACGCAGCTGTCGCCACGCCGAGGGACCGAGTCGTGGCAGGCATCGGCATGATGGCCCTGGCCGACGGCTGGGTGCATACAACCGGTCGAGTGTTCTCGGAGCTGAGCGTTGATGTTGGCGATCGTGACGGTGGCAGAGATGAGCTGATCCACTACCCCTACCGAGGCGGCCAACTCCTGTTGGGTGTCGGGAGCCTGCCAAGACAGCGCCCACGCCAGCCCAGATCAACAGACGAGTTCTCAACTTTGCCAAGACGCCAACCATGGTAAGTGGGTCACCTCGACTCAAGCTGGTGGACGAGTCGAAAAGGAGACCTCGAGTGGGCCGGAGCTGGCGCCGTCACGACCGGCCCTAAGGGCTGTCGATGTGCGCGCCGAGCCCTGCACCGAGCGACCGGAGGGTGGTGGACGCAGCATCGAGCACCTCTCTTCCGCCGCTGCCACCAGCGGACCCGAGGTCGATGCCGTCGGCAAAGTCAGCCGCCTCTTCGAGCCGCTCGCGGAAGCGGATGAATGCCACTCGCCGGTGCGGCAGGAGGAAGTTTCCCCTGTAGGCGAGCTGGAAGTTGGCGCCTGCGGTCACTCCGGGATGGGATGGTCCCACGGGGAGCGTGGCGAGGAGCAGGCCGATGGGCTTGATGACCACGACCATGAGGACCACCAGTGCGTATGCCAGCGCGTCCCGCTGGTCCTCGGTCTCCTCGCTGGCGGCGAAGTAGCGCACGATCATCTGCAGGATCAGGTCGTAGACCACGTTGAACAGGTCGGAGACGGCCGCAGTTGCAGGATCGCTGATGCGCACCTCCGGCTCGACGCCTTCGACCGGTCGCACACCGGCCGCGCTCACCGGGTGGGTGGGCTCGAAGGCGGGGTCGCCGGCCCGCAGCTCCTGGTACTCCTCGAGCACGACGAGGAAGCGTCCGTAGTGAGCTTCCGACCAGTCCCCGCGGGCCCCTTCGCCCTGCTCGACAATGAGGTCGATGGCGCGGCTGGCAGATTGCAGGTCGACGATGGACACCAGCTCCGACCACAGCGCGGTGGCCTGAGCCTCCGGCGGACCGATGAAGAGGCCACCCTCGCCGAGCTTCTCTGCGAGCCGGGCCAGGCCGGTCTCGATGGAGCGGTAGAGATGGCCGACGGTGGAGAACTCCTGACCCCAGGGAACCAGGTCGCGTTCGGACATGATCGGCAGAGCCTGGCCGCTCGGATCGAAGCCCTCGGCGTCGCTGAGCTCCATGCCCTCGGGTCGCTCGAGGAAGAGGAAGTGGCGCAGCGAGCGCTCGCCGAAGGGCACCAGCGCCAACTGCACTCCCGCCGGGTATCCCTTGGCCTGGTGCGGCATGTGCGGCCGGCTCACGTACGGTGCCGACCCCACGGCCGTGAGGATGTTGTTGACCAGCGCCCAATGCAGCATCTCCTGGGCGGCGACCTCGAGCAGCACCTTGCGCCACCGCTCGACCATCTCGAGCTGTGACGCGGTGACGCCCGGCCCGGCCTCGCTCTTGAGGCTGAAGGCGGCATAGAGGTACTCGCACATGAGCCCGTGCTCCAGCTCCGCCGCCTCGGACAGCAGGTAGGTCAGCTCCTTGCGGTGCTCTATGACGATCGGCGCCTCGGTCACTGCCCGACGGGTCAGTGCTCCACGGGGGCGGGCATGGATTCTAAGTCGGCCAGGACCATCCCTCAGCCGGTCCTCCCCCGGTCCGTCCTTCGTTGTCGCCTCACCCACCGAGCGGGATCATCGTCCCAGTCGTGGCCCTCGCCGATCACCGAGCCACGCGCGGCGCGGATCAGGTCTGCACGCTTGCACTGGTCGAGGGCGGTGAGGACCGCCTCGGGCACGAACCGGCTCCTACCCCGACGGCCGGCCACAGCATCGACATCGGCGACGAGCTCGTCGTCCATGTCCATGTGCATTCGCATGTGCCGAAGATAGCTCCAAGACGTGAAGGTTCCAGGGCCTCCGCCATCTGCAGCGCGGCTACGGCAGCGGGAGCGGCAGTGGCGACGGAGGCGGGGGGTCCGGCGTCGG
>JADDQT010000015.1 GCA_016781225.1 Actinomycetota bacterium | reverse complement strand
CCGAGAGGGGCCGGCGGGTGGTGGCCGCTGTCGGGGTGGTGGGTGGCGTGGGCGCCACCGTCGCGATGTACCTGGTGAGTGGCTGGCCGCTGTGGGCCTGGTCGCTGACGGGATCGATCCTCGGTGCGGCCACCGTGCCTGCCCTGGGCGTCTACGGCCCTGAGCTGTTCCCCACGTCGCTGCGAGGCCGGGCCAATGGCCTGATCACCGTCCCCGCACGCCTGGGCAGCGTGGCCGGCCTGCTTGCCGTGGGGTTTCTGGCCACGTCGCTGGACACCCTGGGCCCGGCCATGGCGCTGCTGGCCCTGGGCCCCGCCTTGCTCGCCGTCGTGGTCCTGATCGCCTATCCGGAGACCGCTCACCAAGAGCTCGAGGTGCTGAACCCCGAGGACGCCGCCGCACCCGAGACCTAGGGCTGGACGTGGAGCCCAGACTCAGGGGGCTAGTAGGCGCCCTTCGAGCAGATGACGGCGGGGACCGTCTTGGCCAGGATGGTCAGGTCCCGCCAGACCGACCAGTTGTCGACGTAGTAGAGGTCCCAGCGGTCCTTGGTGTTGCGAGCGGCGCTGCGGCCGTTCACCTGCCAGACGCCCGTCACGCCCGGTCGGACGCGCAGCCTGTCGAACAGCTGAGGGGTCCACAAGGCAACCTCGGACGGCTGCTCCGGGCGGGGGCCCACCAGGCTCATGTCACCCCGGACCACGTTGATGAGCTGCGGCAGCTCGTCGATCGAGAACCGGCGCAGCACACGGCCCACCGGCGTCACCCTGGGGTCCCGGCGGATCTTGACCACCGGCCCGGCTGGCACCTCGTCGGCGATCTGCTGGAGGAGGCTGTCGGAGTTCACGTACATCGAACGGAACTTGAGCATCCGGAACCGCCGCCCGCGGTAGCCGACGCGCTCCTGGCGGTACAGCACAGGGCCCGGCGACGTGAGCTTGATGGCGGCGGCGGCCACGACCAGGACGGGAAGGGTGACCATGAGGGCGACGCTGGAGAGCACCAGGTCGAATGCCCGCTTGGCGACCGGGCGCCAACCGTCGCGCTTCACCGGCTCGACGTACAGCATGGCGAAGCCACCGAGCGGGCGCACGGACAGGCGGGTGGCGTCGATGTCGAGGAGCGACGACGACATCTCCACGTGGATGCCGGCGTCGGTGAGGCTGCGGATGAGGCGGTTGGAGGTCTCGGCGTCCACGTCGGTAGTGGCCACCACCACCCCGGTCGCCCCGGCCGTCCGCAGCTCCTCGACCATCTTGCTACGAGGGTCGAACACCGGGTACTGACCGGCCAGCTCGGGGATCACCTGGTCGCGCTCGCCGACGAGCCCAACTACGGAGTACCCGAGCTGGGGCCGTTCTGTGAACGTGCGGGCCATGGCCAGGGCCTCGGCACCGGTGCCGGCGATGGCCACCGAGCGCAGGCAGTGGCCCCTGCGGCGCAACACGGAGAAGCCGAAGCGAACGAGCTCTCGCTCCAGCAGCATCGCCACCACCCCCACGCCGAAGAGCATGAGGTACCAGCTGCGTTCCACCGGCTGGTCGAGGAAGTACGCCACCAGAGCCGTGATCAGTGCGCTCATCCCCACTGCGTGCACCACGCGCCCCACCTCGTCGCGCCGCTCCGTGACATGGCGGGCGTTGTAGAGCCGATAATGGCGGAACACGGCGAGCCACAGGGGCAACGAGAGCAGGCCCACACGCTGGTAGGCGGCGCTCGCCACGCTGTCGGCATCGAGGTACAGCGACGGCAGCATGGCGTAAGCCAGGATCATGGCTCCGGCCACGGCCACGCCATCGGCGAGAACCACCAGCAGCCGGGCCACTCGAGCCAGACCTGGCCTGGCACGGGTGCCGTCGAAGGGCTCGGCGGCATTCTCGATCGCGAGCAGCGGCCGGATGGGCTCGACCACGGCAACTGGGTCCGTTCCCGGACCCACGACCACGATGGGTTCGCCGGTAGGCGGGTCGGCCGGATCGACCCCGCTGGAGCCGGGGGGGACGGAAACCAAGTCCATGGCAGAATCTCGGCTAGCTGGAGCCCTCACTTGACCGACCTCGACTCCCTGCCGTGCAAGGGGCGGCTGGCCGGCTGAAGGCGTCGATCAGGTGGTGCGACGACTGCGGCGCACGAAAACGGTGCCCGCACCAACGGCGCCCAAGCCGATGACCGTGAGGCCGAGCAGGTCGCCGCCGGTCACAGGAAGGCTCTCCGAGCTCTCGGACTCCTCCGACGCCGTCTCCTCGGCCGACACCTCCGACCCGAGGACGCTGGGGTTCCTCCCGAGCTCGACGCCCTGCACCTGATCGGGCGGCAGCCCCGCGTAGCCAACCTGGGCCCAAGCCGTACCGGGCATGGCCATCCACGCAAGCAGCGCTGCCCCTGCGATGGCGAGCTTCTTCGTGTAGTTCATCTGTTCCTCCGCTCGTGACCTTGAAGCTTGACCGCAGGGTATCGCCACTCTGAGTGGCGGTCAACAACTATTCGTGGCTGTACTTCGAGAACTCACGCTCACCCTAGGCCATCCTCTCCCAGGACGCAGCGATATCAAACCTGTTTGTCGGTCTGGCCATCGCGATGTCACAGGGAAGAAACACGGTCTCCGGAGAACCCGGCCCCGCCAGCCCCCCTCACTCATACCCCGGTGAGGAGGATGCGCTTGGCATCGGACAGCTCCTGGATCCTAGCCCCGGCCTCCCCCGGCGCGCCACCATGGTCGGGATGGGCGTCGCGGACGAGCCGCCGGAAACGGCCCACGATCTCGCTGCGCAGCGGCTCGGTCTCCACCCCGAAGCCCAGAACCCGTCGTGCCCAACGCTCGTCCCCCGCTACCGCCGTCGAACGAGCGAAGGCGCCGTCCCCCGCCAGGTAACCCATCAGGCGCTCGTCTGCGCCTCCTTCCCAGCGCGTGGCCCGGCGCAGGAGCCTGAAGGCGCCAGGTCGGTGGCGGGGATCGAGGGTGGTGACGGCGTACAGCGCTCCGAGCACCTGCGGCAGGTGCCCACCCTGATCGTCCAGCTCGAGGACGGGCCCCCGCTCGCCTCGGACCAGGCGATGATGGCTGCGGGTGAGACCAACGACATCGGTCTGGAAGCGGTGCCGCAGCCGGGGCTGGGCGATCCGCTCGCCGAGCTCGAGGTCCCAGAGGAGCCGGTCGAGGTCGTCCCGAAGCTCGTCCTCCAGGGTGGCGACCTGGGCTGCGAGGACGGCGGCGAGCAGGAGCGGCCCATAGCCGGGCTCCGGCTCGGTGGGAAGGTAGAGGTTGCCCAGGGCGACCCGGCGGGTGGGAGCGATGGCCCGGGAGTGACGCACCTCGAGCTCGGCGAGGATCATTGCCTTCGAAGGTAATCCCGACCCTCCGCAGATGGACGGCCGGGCTTGGTTCGGGATCGATCGGCGCGGGGATCTCCGGGCGGCCGGATCGGACCAGGGGGTAGGGTCCGGGCATGGCCGGAGGCGACAGGCAGGTCCCGGATCGCAACATGGGCCTCGAGCTCGTGAGGGTGACGGAGGCAGCTGCGATGGCCGCTGCACGCTGGATGGGCCGGGGCGACAAGGAAGGCGCCGACGGGGCCGCCGTGGACGCCATGAGAGTGGTGCTCGAAACGGTGCCGATGGACGGCCTCGTCGTCATCGGGGAGGGCGAGAAGGACGAAGCGCCCATGCTCTACAACGGCGAGACCATCGGCGACGGCTCGCCCCCGCAGACCGACATCGCCGTCGATCCCGTCGAGGGCACCACCCTGACCTCGCTGGGCCAGGGGAACGCCATCTCCGTCATCGCCGTCAGCGAGCGGGGCACCATGTTCGACCCGGGGCCCTGCTTCTACATGAACAAGGTCGCCGTGGGTGCCGAGGCCGCGGGCGCCATCGACATCACCCGGTCCCCTACCGAGAACCTGGAAGCGGTGGCCGAGGCCAAGAACGTGGCGGTGCGTGATCTCACCGCGGTCATCCTGAACCGTCCCCGCCACGATGACCTCGTGGCCGAGGTGCGGAAGGCAGGCGCCAGGATCCGCCTGATCCCTGACGGCGACGTGGCCGGAGCGATGACGACGGCGTGGCCCGAAGCGGGGGCCGACGTACTCTTCGGCATCGGCGGCACGCCGGAGGGCGTCATCAGCGCTGCCGCGCTCAAGTGCATGGGCGGGGAGATCCAGGCCCAGCTCTGCCCGAGGAGCGACGAGGAGCGCCAGGCCACGATCGACGCGGGCTACGACCTCGACGCCGTTCTCACGACGGAGGATCTGGTGAAGGGTCAGAACAGCTTCTTCGCCGCCACCGGGATCACCGACGGCGAGCTGCTCCGCGGCGTGCACTACGACAGCGACGGCGCCACCACCCATTCGTTGGTGATGCGCTCCAAGTCCAGGACAGTGCGGCGCATCGACTCCCGTCACCGCCTCCAGAAGCTGCGCCGGTTCAGCGCCATCGACTTCGACTGATCACCTCCCCAGCTCTCCCGTCCGCCTCCGACACGGGTTTTCGGTGCATTTGCATCCGGTTTCCGGATGAGAACGCACCCAGAACATCGATGTCGAGGATTACCCGAGGTCCCTGCGGAACTGGGGGCTCGGCGCAACGCTCGTCCACCCCCGGCTGCGCAGGAACGCCTCCGCAATGTCTTCGAGAGCAAAGTCGGTGACGATCGACCGGCACCCCTCGTCCGCGGCCAGGCTCTCGACGGCAGCGAGGAGGTGGGATCCGATCCCCTGGCGCCGCTGGCCGGCGTCCACCACGAGGATCCGGAGGTGAGCCACTCCATCTCGCACGGCGCCCGACGCCACGCCCACCACCTGCTCGTCTCTGCGAGCGGTGACGGCGAAGGGGCACTCGGCACCCTCCTCCCGCTCACAGATCTCCGCCGCTTCGGGGTCCAGGCGCTCCGTCAGGCTGAGCTCCACGGGGAGGCCGCCCCTGCCGATGACCGCCGGCGGCCGCAGAGGCGCCTCGGCGATGGGTTCCCAGACTCGGCCCGCCCCCTCGCGGAGCAGGTGGACCCGGTCGATACGGACATGGGCCCGGTAGCGGCCCAGTGCGACCACAGCGGCCTCGATGACCTCGGGGGAGGCCGAGTCAGCAACGGTCACGTGGGGAACGAAGGGCCAGGAGGTGCTGCGGGCCAGCGGATCGCGCAGGACGCGCTCGCGCAGGGCATGGACCTCGGCCACGTCGCCGTCGACGGCGAGGTAGAGCACAGGATTGTCGGGCAGGAACGTACGGGGCGGACCCAGCTCCAGGTTGAGGGGACGGGTGGCCGCCGCGGCCCGGCGGAACACGGCCAACGCGTCGCACAGGCGAGCCTCGGCCACGTTGACCGGAGGGACCAGGGTCAGATGGGCCGGGATGCGGTGAACGGATCCGTCCCCCACCGCCCGGCGCAGCCCGTCCACCTCGGCCGCCACAGGCGCAGGCAGAAGTAGCGCGACCCCGAGACGGGCCTTGGGCATGAAAATGTTCTACAGGGCGGAGGGCGGTCCCGCTTCGCCGGTCGCGCGGAGCACCATCCAGCTCGCCCGAGGCGCTCCGCGCCGAAGGGTGATTATTGCTCTGCGAGCTCCAGACGCACCTCCGCCCGGCGGGCCCGAGCCTTGTGCTCTTCGGCCTTGTCGTCGTCGTCACCGGCGTTCTTGAGGTCGCTCTCCGCTTCCTCCTTGGCCCTGCGGGCCCGTTCGGTGTCGATCTGGTCGGCTCGCTCGGCCACATCGGAGAGGATGATCACCCGGTCGTCCTTGACCTGCACGAAACCTTCGTGAACCGCCATCTTCTCCACGTCACCCCCCTCCTTGTGGATGCGCACGATGCCGATGCCCAGCGCGCCGAGGAAGGGGACGTGGCCGGCCATGAACGCGATCTCGCCTGACGGCGTGCGGCAGATCACCATCTCCGCCTCGTCGGAGAAGAGCATCCGGTCCGGGGAGACCAGCTCCACCTGCAGAGGCACTCCCCGCCTACTCCTTCTCCATGCTCTTGGCCTTCTCCCGAGCCGAGTCGGCGTTGCCCACGTTCAGGAAGGCCTGCTCGGGAAGGTCGTCGAGCTCGCCACTGAGGAGCTGCTCGAAGGAGTCGATGGTGTCCTCCACCGAGACGTATATGCCCTCGATGCCGGTGAAGTTCTCGGCCACGAAGAGGGGCTGGGAGAAGAAGCGCTGCATGCGACGAGCGCGGTTGACGGCCTCCCGGTCCTCCTCGGAGAGCTCGTCGAGGCCGAGGATGGCGATGATGTCCTGCAGCTCGTCGTAGCGCTGAAGGATCTCCTTGCACTGCTGGGCCACTCGGTAATGGCGCTCGCCAACCACGTCCTCGATGAGGATGTTCGACGATGACGCCAGCGGATCCACGGCCGGGTAGATGCCCTGGGCGGCGATGTCGCGGGACAGCTCCGTCGTGGCATCCAAGTGGGTGAAGGTGGTGAACGGTGCCGGGTCGGTGTAGTCGTCGGCCGGCACGTAGACGGCCTGCAGGGAGGTGATGGAGCGACCGCGGGTGGAGGTGATCCGCTCTTGGAGCTCGCCCATCTCGTCCGCCAGCGTGGGCTGGTACCCCACCGCCGAAGGCATGCGGCCGAGGAGGGTGGAGACCTCCATGCCGGCCTGCACGAATCGGAAGATGTTGTCGATGAAGAGGAGCACGTCCTGCTCCTTCACGTCCCTGAAGTACTCGGCCATGGTGAGGGCCGCCAACCCCACCCGGAGGCGGACCCCCGGGGGCTCGTCCATCTGCCCGAAGCAGAGCACGGCCTTGTCGAGGACGCCCGACTCCTGGGTGTCCAGCCACAGGTCGTTGCCCTCGCGGGTGCGCTCCCCCACGCCTCCGAACACGGATACGCCGCCGTGCTCCTGGGCCACGCGGCGGATCATCTCCAGGATGACCACCGTCTTTCCGACTCCGGCGCCTCCGAAGAGGCCGACCTTGCCTCCCTTGGAGTAGGGCGCCAGCAGGTCGATGACCTTGATCCCCGTCTCGAACATCTCGGTCTTGGGCTCGAGCTCAGAGAAGGGGGGCGGTGGCCGGTGGATCTCCCACCGGTCCTCCGGCTCGTCGATCTCGTCGGTGTCGAGGGGCTCGCCGATGGTGTTGAACACGTGGCCCAGCATCTGGGGGCCCACGGGCACCGTGATCCCCCTGCCGGTGTTCTTCACCTTGGCCCCTCGCCGTAAGCCGTCGGTGGGCTTCATGCAGATGGCTCGGACGCGGGAATCCCCGATCTGCTGGGCCACCTCGGCGACGACTTCGATGGTCTCGCCCTCCTGCTCGATCTCGAAGGTGAGGGCGTGATTGATGTCGGGAATGGCGTCGGGCGGGAACTCGACGTCGACGACCGGGCCGCCCACGGCCACGACCTTGCCGTCCTTGAGCTCCTTCTCCTCCTGATCGCCGCCGTCTCCCTCGGCGTCAGCGGCCCGCCGCTCGGCCTGCTCCGCCCGCTCCTCCGCCTCTCTGGCCCGGTCCTCGGCCTCGGCTGCTCTGGCTTCGGCGTCCTGCTCCGTGTTCGTCTCTGTCATCGCAGTCTCACTTTGGACGCTCTCATCTCAGGGGACTCCTAGCTTCGGGCGTAGTCGTAGTCGTCGGGCAGGTAGTCGTCGGTCACCAGGTTGTCCGGGAAGTAGTCCTTCTTCCCCTTGCCACCCCGTAGGGCCTCGGCGCCGCCCACCACCTCCATGATCTCGGTGGTGATGGTGGCCTGGCGGGCCCGGTTCATGTCGCGGTTGAGCGTGTCGATGAGCTCGCCGGCGTTGTCGCTGGCGGCCTTCATAGCCCGCTGTCGGGCGGCCAGCTCGGAGGCCGAGGCTTCGAGCATGGCGGCGTAGAGGCGGGCCTCCACGTACCGGGGGAGCAACCGCTCGAGGATCTCCGTGGGTGCCGGCTCGAACTCGTAGGCCGGCTCGAGTCCCTCGTCGTCGCCATCTTCGTCGTCGGCCAGGGCCTCTGTGTCCAGGGGAAGGAACTGGCGGACGGCGACGCGCTGGGTCCCGGCCGAGAGGAACTGGGTGTAGACGAGCCGCACCAGGTCGATGTCGCCCTCCTCGAAGGGCTCACTGACGGCGGCGGCCACGGTGCGGGCATCCTCATAGGTGGGTTGCTCGCTCATGCCCGTGAACGAGGCGTCGATCTCGTACCCCCGGAAGCGGTAGTAGCTGATCGCCTTCTTGCCCACCAGGACGAGCGAGTAGTCCCGGCCCTTGGCCTGGTCCTCCTCGATGGCACGGGTGGCGGCCCGCAGGACGTTGTTGTTGTAGCCACCGGCCAGGCCTCGGTCGGCGGTGATGACGACGTAGGCCACCTTCTGGACGTCGTCTTCGTCCTTCTGTGCCAGCAAGGGGTGGTCGAGGTCGGCCCCGGCTTCGGCGAGGCTGCGGATGACCTCGGTGATCTGCTCGCTGTAGGGGCGGGCAGCGGAGACCCGTTCCTGGGCCTTGGGCAGGCGCGCGGAGGCGATCATCTCCATGGCCTTGGTGACCTGCTTGGTGTTCTCGACGCTCTTGATGCGCCGCTTCAGCTGCTTCTCGTCACCACCGGGCATGGGATCTAGCTCGAACTGTCGTCGTCGTCGGAGGAGTCGTCGTCCTCGTCGTCGTCGCCGGACTTCTCGTCGACATCTTCGCTGGGCTGGAACTGGTCGGCGAAACCCTTGATGGCCTCCTTCAACCCGTCGTCCCCGGGCAGGTCTCCCTTGTCCCGGATCTGGTCCAGGAGGTTTCCGTGCCGAGTGCGCACGTACTCGACCAGCTCCCGCTCGAAGCGGCGGACGTCGTCGATGGGGGCGTCGTCCACGAAGCCCTCGACTCCGGCGTGGATGACGACAACCTGCTCCTCCACGGGCATGGGGGAGTTGGCCGGCTGCTTGAGGAGCTCGGTGAGCCGTTCCCCCCGGTCCAGGGTGGCCTGCGAGGACTTGTCGAGGTCGGACCCGAAGGTGGCGAAGGACTCCAGCTCCCGGTACTGCTGGAGGTCGGTCTTGAGCCCTCCGGACACGCTCTTCATGGCCTTGATCTGGGCCGAGCCACCGACTCGGGACACCGAGATCCCCACGTTGATGGCGGGGCGGACGCCCGAGTTGAACAGGTCGGTCTCCAGGTAGATCTGACCGTCGGTGATCGAGATGCAGTTGGTGGGGATGTAGGCGGAGACGTCGCCTCCCTTGGTCTCGATGATGGGCAGCGCGGTGAGCGACCCCGCGCCCCGATCGTCGCTGAGCTTGGCCGCCCGCTCGAGGAGGCGGCTGTGGAGGTAGAAGACGTCGCCCGGATAGGCCTCACGGCCGGGCGGCCGCCGGAGGAGCAGCGAGAGCTGTCGGTACGCCTCGGCCTGCTTGGAGAGGTCGTCGTAGACGACCAGGGCGTGCTCGCC
Source organism: Actinomycetota bacterium (assembly GCA_016781225.1). Lineage (GTDB taxonomy): Bacteria > Actinomycetota > Acidimicrobiia > Acidimicrobiales > YB1-3. Next base: position 7,942 of record JADDQT010000015.1, on the reverse strand, counting down.
GTTGTCCATCCAGTGCTGACCGATGGCGCAGCCGGCGTAGGGGGCGAGGTACTTGTAGGGAGCGGGGTCCGAGGCAGGGGCGCTCACCACCACGGTGTACTCGAGGGCCCCGTTCTCTTCGAGGGTGGCCACCGTCTGGGCCACGGTGGAGCCCTTCTGGCCGATGGCCACGTAGATGCACTTCACGCCCTTGCCGCGCTGGTTGATGATGGTGTCGATGGCGACGGTGGTCTTGCCCGTCTTGCGGTCGCCGATGATGAGCTCCCGCTGGCCTCGGCCGACCGGGGTCATGGCGTCGATGGCCTTGATGCCGGTCTGCATCGGCTCCTTCACGGGCTGGCGCCCGGTGATGCCGGGCGCCTGGATCTCCAGGCGGCGGAGCTCGTCGGTGTTGAGCTCGCCTTCGCCGTCGATGGGCTCTCCGAGGGCGTTCACCACCCGGCCCAGCAGCTCGTCACCGACGGGCACCGACAGGATGCGGCCCGTGCCCTTCACCGGCTGGCCCTCGCTTAGGTCGTCGACCTGGCCGAGGACCACCGCGCCGATGGTTCCCTCGTCGAGGTTCAGAGCCAGCCCGAGGGTGCCGCCTTCGAACTCCACGAGCTCGTTGACACCGAGGTTCGGCAGGCCGGAGACGTGGGCGATCCCGTCACCGACCTCGACGATCTGGCCGACCTGGGACTCCGACATGGTGGGGTCGTAGTCCCCGAGGCGTTTGTCGAGCGCGGAGGCTATGTCGTCGGCACTGATGCTGAAGTCGGTGGAGATGTCGATGTCGGGATCAGGGGCCTTCCCCCCGTTCTCCGAACCGGTCTCGTCCTGGTCTTCTGTTTCTGTGTCAGCCATGTGGGGTCCTCTACTTCATTGGCCGGCCGCCGTGAGCGCCGAAGGCGCCCCCACGGCTGGCCGATGGACAGTGAGAGCGAAGGGCGGTCCGGCTTTGCCGGCCGCCCGGAGCGCGCTCAAGCTCGCCGGAGGCGCTCCGCGCCGAGGGCGAAACAGCTCGCCGACCAAGCTCCGCTTGGGAGGCCAGTCGCTTGGGAGGCGAGATCACAACGCCCTGCGCAACTGGTTCAGGCGGTGGCGGACGGTGCCGTCGATGATGGTGTCGCCGACCTGGGCCACCACCCCACCCAGCACACTTTCGTCGACCACCGCCTTTACGCTCACCTGCTTGCCGGTTGCGTTCGAGAGAGCCTCGCCCAGGCGCTGGCGCAGGTCGTCGTCGAGCGGGATGGCGGTGCGCACCTCGGCCACGACCTCGGCCCGTTCGGCGGCCGCCCGTTCCACGAGCTTGTCGATGATGGCCGGGAGCTGGCGGCCCCTGCCCACGCCCACGAGGAAGGACACCAGGGCGGTGGTCACATGGTGGGCACGATCTCCGAGGAGATCCTCGACGATGCCCTGACGGCGGTCGACGGGGACGGCCTCGTCGGTTAGAGCGGACCGCAGCTCGTCGTTGCCCTCGATGGTGCGAGCGACCCGGAACAGCTCCTCTTCGACGCGGTCCAGCGCCTCCTCGGCCACGGCCACGGCGAAGAGCGCTGCGGCATAGGCGTCGATGTAATCGGCCATCAGCCCCTGGAACCCACCTGCTCGATGTAGCGCTCGATGAGGCGCAGGTTGGCGTCGCGGTTGAGGCTCTGCTCCACGACCTTCTCGGCCAGCTCGATGGCCATGGTGCCGACTCTGGACTGCAGCTCGGAGGTGGCGCGCTCCTGAGCGGCCTTGATCTCCTCACGCGACCGCTCGCGCAGCTCGGCCACCTGGGCCTCGGCTCGCTGCATCATGTCCCGCCGCAGGTTCTCCGCCGTCTCGCGGGCCTCCTCGATGATGCGGTTGGACTCGTCGCGAGCGTCGGCCAGCTGGCGCTTGTACTGCTTGAGGACGTCCTGGGCCTCGTTGCGCACCTGCTCGGCCTCCTCGAGATTGTCGCGGATCTTCTCCGAACGCTCGTTCATGGCCTTCCGCACCCCGGGAAGGGCCTTCTTCCACATGACGACGAAGAGGATGGCGAAGGCGATCAGGAACCAGAAGACCTCCTTCAGCTCGGGGAGGATCGGGTTCTTGGCTACTGCGACGAGCAGGGTGCCGGTACCGGTCACGGTGATTCCTTCCTATGCCGCTCTAGGTGAACTTGAGGAGGATGAACACGACGAAGCCGATGAGGGCCAAGGCCTCGGTGAAGGCGATACCGAGGAACATGGTGGTTCGAACCATGCCCGCGGCCTCCGGTTGGCGAGCCATGGCCGTGATGGCGTTGCCCACCACGTACCCGATGCCGATGCCAGGGCCGATGGCGGCGGCGCCGTAGCCGATGCCGGCGCCAAGGGCACCGAAGCCCTTCTCTTGTTGCCCCAGGACAAGGGCGAGCTCGAACAGATTCCTCAAGTTTCCTCCTAGTGCTGGGGATGCATGGCCTCGCCGATGTACACGGCGGCCAGGATGGTGAAGATGAATGCCTGCAGGACGGCGACCAACAGCTCGAACACGGTCACCGCAACCAGCATGGCCACGGGCAGGGGAAGGAGCACGATCATGACGCTCTTGGTGAACAAGGCGGCCGACAGCAGGGCGAACGTGACCAGCAGGAGGTGGCCGGCCAGCATGTTGGCGAACAGCCGGACGGCGAGGGAGAACGGGCGCATCAGGAAGGTGGAGAAGAGCTCGATGGGCACCACCAGGACGTACAGGGGCTTGGGGACGCCGGGCGGCACCAGGGTGGACTTCAAGTAACCGCCCATCCCTTGGCGCTTGATCCCCATGATCACGAACAACAGGAACACGAAGAGGGCCAGGGGCAGGGGTACCGCCATCCGGGCAGTGGCGGGGAACTGGATGAACGGGACGAGCTCGAACAGGTTCGCGACGAGGAGGAAGGTGAACATGGTGAGGAGGAAGGGCAGCCAGTACAAGCCTTCCGGCCCCATGGTCTGCATGATGATGCTGTTCTCGACGAACTCCACCGTGGACTCGGCGATGTTCTGGATGCCCCTCGGGACCAGTTCGCGGCGGCGGCCGGCGAACAGGAAGAAGGCGATGACGATGAGGGTGGAGAGGACGCAGAGGAGGGCAACCTTGTTGAAGCCGGGTATGCCGAACATGTCCTTCCACTCGAGGAGCTCCTCGATGGGCGGGAAGCTGAGCGCGGCCAGCACCGGTGTCACACCCCCCGCTGGTCGGGCTTGAGGCCGGGGAAGGCCAGGGACGCCGACACCCGATTCGTCTCCCAGAACAGCAAGCCGAGGTGGGTGACCACGATGGTGAGGCCCAAGGGGACGAGCTCCACCCAGGCCAGGTCCTTCACCGCCAGCACCGCAACCGTCACCAGCGCCAGGCGGAAGACGTAACCGAACAGGGCCACGCCCATGAGCAGGGCCACGGACCGGCGGCCGGCCCAGCTGAGAAGAGCGGCCGCCAGTGCGAAGTTGGCCAAGACGATGGCTAGGCCGTAGGCCGCAGAGAACGCGCCGTCCAGCCCCCAGATCAGGCCGGCGACGGCTACGAGCACCGGGGCAACAGGCAGGCCCCGCCGGATCATGTCCCCCGCCACCTGCCGCTCCACGGGGGGAGCATCGAGCGCGCTGTCAAGAGAGCTGCTCAAGACGCCCCCAGGGAGATGTCCTCAGCGCCGGAGCCGGTCCGGCTCTGACGTTCTTGGATGGGCCGGTCGGCGGAGGCACCGTCGAGCTCGCCGACCAAGCTCCTGGGCGGCGAGACCTGCCCTACGGGCGGCGAAACCTTCTTCCATGGAGCCTTGGATTCGTGCTCCTCCATGGCCGCGACATAGCCGTAGTACATCCGAACGGTGAGACCGGCGATGGCGAAGACGACCAGGAACATGGTGAGCCAGGGACCGGTGCCCAGGCGACCATCGACAAAGTGGCCGATCAACCCGAAGAGGAACGGCGTGGTGGCGAACTCGAACGCCATGACCAAGCTGTTGCCGAAACCGCCGTACAGCTCGCGCCTCTCGCCAATGTCCACTCTGCTCGGGTCCAACCCGTCTGCCCTTCTGTGGCCACACTGCCCGGTTCGCGGTTGGAATCGGTGAGCTGGCGTCTCGGAATCTAGGAGCCACCCGGAGGGCTCGCAAGTTTCGCGGCCCCGGCCCCTCACCCTCTCCCCGTGCGGCGTCGCCGCTCGGGCAGGTGCACCACGTCGGCCAGCTCTGCATGGGCGCCGAACGCCGCCGCCCGCCTCGGCTCCGGCTCCTCCTCGGGCCATTCGTCACCGCCTTCGTCCCCGGGTTCGTCAGGCAGGTCGGCCGCGGAAACCTCTCCTCGCTGGCGGACGGGGATGAACACGGTGTACAGGCCCACACCCAACCCGGCGGCAACGAGCGGGATCAGGGCGTTCGCCTTGCCGGTGGGCGGAAACAGGATCAGCAGCGAGAATATGGCCGTCCACGCCCAGAGGATGAGAACCGACCGGCGGTGGCCGTGCCCCAGGCGCATGAGGCGGTGATGGAGATGCTCCTTGTCGGCGACCGACAGGGCGGTTCGCCTCACTGCTCGGCGAATCACGGCGAAGACCGTGTCCACGATGGGCACGCCCAGGATGAACAGGGGGATGACCATCGGGGCGAAGAAGAAGTAGGCCTGGCCGCTGAACTGGTCGTCGATCCGGCCCCCGACCACGATGGTGGACGACGCCATGAGGACGCCGAGCACCATGGCTCCGGCGTCACCCATGAAGATCCGGGCCGGGTGCATGTTGTGGGGCAGGAAGCCAAGGCAGATGCCGCAGGCGATTATGGCCGCAAGGGGCCCCACGTTCTCGCTGCCGATCAGCCCGGCGTCGAACAGCCGGTTGGAGTAGACGAAGAAGGCGCCGGCGGCGATGAGCACGATGCCGGCGGCCAGCCCGTCCAGGCCGTCGATGATGTTGATGGCGTTGGCGATGGCCACCACCCAGAGGACGGTGACCAGGGGCTGCATGTCGGCCGACAGCGAGAGGAGGTCGCCGAAGGGCACGCGGAAGAAGAACAGGGTCACGCCGAGGAAGTAGAGGACGCAGCCGGCGAGGACCTGGCCGGCCAGCTTGGCCGGCGCCGACACCTCCCGCAGGTCGTCCACCAGGCCCACCACGAATATGGCCGCCACGGCGAGGACGATGCCCAGTGGCTCCGAAGAGCCGTCGAAGGCGTCCCTGAACTGGGGAAGGCGCCACGCCACGGCCATGGCGATCAGGAAGGCGGCGAACATGGCGGCCCCGCCGGCGGTGGGCGTGGGCGAGGCGTGGACCTTTCGGTCGTCGGGCAGCACGACGGCCCCGAAGCGCACCGCCAGCCGGCGCACCACGAAGCACAGCCCGTAGGTCACCGATGCGGCGACGGCTCCTACCAGGAGGTAGCTCAGCATCGCGTCGTTGGCGGCATCAGCCCGGGTAGGGCGGATACTTGCTGCAGAGGGTCCCCACCTCTTCGCGCACGGTGGCCAGCTCGTGGTCGGCGGAGCGGTTGCGCAGGGCTCGTCCCATGAAAGCGGCCACCTGGGCCATCTCGGGCTCCTTCATGCCCGTGGAGGTGACCGCTGCCGTACCCACTCGTAGGCCACTGGTGACGAAGGGCGAGCGGGGGTCTCCCGGGATCTGGTTCTTGTTCAGCGTCACGCCGGCCCGGTCCAGCGTCTCCTGGGCCTGCTTGCCGCTGAGCTCCTCGTCGAACGAGCGCAAGTCCAACAGGATCAGGTGGTTGTCGGTGCCGCCGGAGACGATGCGGAAACCCTCGCCGGCGAGGGCCTCGGCAACAGCCCGGGCATTTCGGACGATCTGGGCCGCGTACTCCTTGAACTCGGGTTGGGCCGCCTCCCGGAAGGCCACCGCCTTGGCTGCGATCACGTGCTCGAGGGGGCCGCCCTGCAGGCCGGGGAAGATGGCCTTGTCGATGGCCTTGGCGTGCTCGGCCGTGGACAGGATGCAACCTCCGCGAGGCCCCCGGAGCGTCTTGTGGGTGGTGAAGGTGACGATGTCGGCCTCGGGCACGGGGTTGGGATGGGCGCCACCGGCGACGAGGCCGGCGATGTGGGCGGCGTCGAACATGAAGAGGGCCCCGACCTCGTCGGCGATCCGCCGGAGCGGCGCGGGGTCGATGATCCGGGGATAGGCCGTCGCGCCGGCAACGATGAGCCGCGGCCGCTCGGCCTTGGCCAGGTCCCGGATCTGGTCGTAGTCGAGGCGCTCGTCGCTCTCGGTCACACCGTAGGACACGAACCGGTACAGCTGGCCGCTGGCGTTCACCGGCGAGCCGTGGGTGAGGTGGCCGCCCTGGTCGAGGCGCATGCCGAGGACGGTGTCGCCGGGTTCGAGCACCGCCAGGTAGACGGCCATGTTGGCGTTGGCGCCCGCGTGGGGCTGCACGTTTGCGTGCTCTGCGCCGAACAGATCCATGGCCCGCCGTCGAGCCAGTTCCTCGGCCTCGTCCACTATCTGGTTCCCGCCGTAGTAGCGCTTGCCCGGGTACCCCTCGGCGTACTTGTTGGTGAGGACCGACCCCGTTGCCTCGAGCACGGCGCGGGATGTGAAGTTCTCCGAGGCGATGAGCTGGAGCGTGGTGCTCTGGCGCTCGCGCTCCCGATCGAGGATCGAGAACAGCTCCTCGTCCCGGCCCAGTGGGCTCACTGGCCGTCCTCGGTCTGGCCGCCCTCGCTCTGTTCGGTCTCGATCTCGGTGATCTGGTCCAGGCGCTCCTGGTGCCGGCCGCCTTCGAACTCCGTCTCCAGCCACAGCCCAACGATCTCGTCCGCCAGCGCCGGCGCCACCACCCGGGCGCCCATGGCGAGCACGTTGGCGTCGTTGTGCTGCCTCGACAGGCGAGTGGTGAACAGGTCGTGGCACAGAGCGGCTCGCACGCCGCGCACCTTGTTGGCCGCGATCTGCTCACCCTGCCCGGTCCCGCCGAGCACGATGCCGCGATCGGCGTCACCCTCCACGACGGTCCTTCCCACCCCGGCGCAGATCGGCGGGTAGTTCACCGACTCCTCGCTGTCGGTTCCCTGGTCGTCGACCTCGTGGCCCATCTCCTCGAGGGTGGAGACGAGGTGCTCCTTCAGCGGAAAGCCGGCGTGGTCCGACCCCATGGCGATTCGCATGTGCGGTTAGTTCCTTTCCCAGGCAAGCTCGACCAGGCGGTCGGTCAAGGCTTGGATCTCCGTGGCGGAAGTCTTGTACACGGCGCGGCTGCCGCCGATGGGATCGGCGATGTCGTCCTCCGGGGACGATCCGAGCAGACCGGCGCGGGTGCGCCCGGCGTGGAGCTTGGCCACCCACTCGTCGAACGGCTGGCCGGCAGCTCGGGCTCCCGCCTGCTCGCCTCGGCGCACGATCTCCTTCAGGGTGAACGACCTGGGCCACGCCGAAGGCGACAGGAGCACCGCCTCACGGAGGTGCTCCCGTGCCATGCACAGCACCAGGTCTGCTCCTTCCACCATCTCGGCGGTCATTCGCCGGCTGCGGTGGGCAGACGTGTCGAAGCCCATGGCGGCGAGCACGTCCACGCCCTGCGCCGGCCGCCCATCGTCCAGCAGACCGGCGGAGTGGACGTGAGCGGCGAAGCCGAACTCCTCCAGGCGCCGAGCGAGGAAGACCTCGGCCATGGGCGAGCGGCAGATGTTGCCGGTGCACAGCGTGAGGATGTCGATCAGGGAGCCGAGTCTACGACCAAGGCACCCCGCTCACCGGCCTCTGGAAGGGGTCAGGGACGGGCGGCCGCCACCACGTCCTCCCAAGGGATGCGGCCCTGGCGCAGCAGCTCGGGGGCCGCCGGACCCGTGCAGTCCACGACCGTGGAGGCCAGACCGGCGCAGGTGCCCCCGTCCAGCACCACGGCCACACCCTCGCCGAAGGCCGCCCTCACGGCGTCGGCGGTTGTCAACGGCTCCTGTCCATGCAGGTTGGCGCTGGTCGTGGCGAGCGGGCCCGTGACGGCGCAGAGCGCCAGAGG
>JADDQT010000379.1 GCA_016781225.1 Actinomycetota bacterium | reverse complement strand
GGTGGTGTCCCCCTGATCGCCCTCCAGCGCGACCAGGTTGCCGTCCTGCTGGCCAACGGGGTCGACGCCGCCGAGACCAACTCCCAGGTCCGGGCGGCCGAGCGCGGGCAGGCCTTCGACGACCTCGTCGCCGGCGATCTGGAGTCATGACAGCGGGGGCTGGCTGTGCAGGCGCCGTAGCCACCCTTCGAGGCGCCGGCCGTTGACTTGGTGGGCGAAGGCCAGGTAGGTGCCGTCGACTAAGTCGACGTTCCAGCTGGCCACCCGGTCGAGGGGTCGCCAGGAGTTCACCCGGCCCACGTGGACCCACTTGCCGCCAAGGCGGGCCTCCCGCGGAGATGGCTGGGTTCGCCCACGGCGCGCCAGCTCCTCAAGGCAACGGCGCCATCTGGCTCGCAACGGGTGTCGCGCCGTTTGGTGTTGAGCGGGTCCAAGTGACCCTCGGGGCGCGAAACAGGAGCAAGACGGGGAAAGGCCTCGGAAGGCGAAGACCTGGTCAGACGCTCTTTCTGGTGCCTTTGACCTGGTCGTGACGGTGAGCCGGCCTATAGGCGGGGTTGAGTTCGACGCTCGGCCATTCACGTCGGCGACTGACCCGGCCACCTGCTTCGGTTCGGGGAAGCGTCGAAGGACGTGACCGGACCCATCATGGTCCAGCCGAGCTTGGCGTGTAGCGTTCGATGCAATGGTCGGCGGGCTGAGAGTTCGGGGCCAGTACGTCTCGGACGTGACGGGTGGATCACCTGTGTACGTGCCGGTGGGTATAGTCGCTCCAGCCCCGATGATGGCGACCGTTGTGTCACACAGAGGAGGAGTGATTCCCGGAGCAGGCCGCTCCGAGGCGCCTAAGCCGTCAAATAGGGGTTGCTCACATCAAGGACCTTGAGGAACCCTTTTCCACCACTCGGTCATTGCCTTGGCGCGGACCCGCGAGCGCGGACCATTGCCACACAGTGATCTCACGCACGACGACGGTCTCGGCTCGAGCCGCTGGGCCGGTGATCCCGTTGCCGTCGTGCCACAATCAACCCCGAGCCGGCCGAGGCCGACTTGGAAAGCCAACCGAACGAGCCTCCGTCAAACCCAGGCCGGTTCATCCCTCGCGATTATGGGGCGCCCAGGAAGTGTCCGAAGTCGGGCGCCCACCAACGGCACCTCGGGGACATGCCCACGACACTGGAGCACGAGTATGGCCAAACTCATCTACTCGACGATCGCGTCGCTCGACGGCTACGTCGAGGACCTGAGCGGGAGGTTCGACTGGGCGGCGCCGGATGAGGAGGTGCACGCGTTCGTCAACGACCTCGAGCGGCCGTCGGCACCTATCTGTACGGGCGCCGGATGTACGAGACGATGGTCTTCTGGGAGACGGCCGGTCTCGCCGACGACGACCCCGAAGTCATCCGGGACTTCGGGCGGACCCGCCATCCCTCGGGGCGGCGCTTGGTGTCGGTACGCGCTAGACACTCCCGATCTAGCAACGTTCAACGAACCAGCGCTCTATCGGAGAGGCCGGTAGAGCCCCGCCGGTGCCATTGCGCTGGAGGCGTGGACGACGGATCGTGCGATCGCGGCGACTTCATGCAACCGGAGCCCGGCGTATTCTCGTCGCCGTCTCCACCACGCGCTGCCGACCGCCTTGAGCAGATGGGAGGCGTGCGCTTCACGGCTGCCAGCCAGCTGACCCGAGAGAGCCGGTCAGTGGTCACGGACCGAAGGCACAACAACCCCTCTTGATTCAGTAACTCACTCA
>JADDQT010000378.1 GCA_016781225.1 Actinomycetota bacterium | reverse complement strand
GAGCTGGTCGGGACCGAGCACCTTTCTCCAGCCCTGGTGGAGGACCTGGGCCGATTCCAGTACGACAGCGCCACGGTCAAGGTCGACTGGGCCCTGTCCGGCCCCGTCCCGTGGTCGACGGAGCCAGCAGCTCGAGCGGGGACGGTGCACGTCGCCCAGAGCATGGACGCCCTGACCGACTTCGCCGCTCAGCTGGCCCAGGGGCTGGTACCCGCTCACCCCTTCCTCGTGTTCGGGCAGATGAACGTTGCCGACCCGAGCCGGTCGCCGGTGGGCACGGAGACGGGATGGGCCTACACCCACGTGCCTCAGCGAGTGCGCGGCGATGTGCTGGGCCGCCTGAAAGGACACTGGGACCGGGGGGAGGAAGAGGCCTTCGTCGAACGCATGGAGGCCGAGGTGGAGGCGCTGGCCCCGGGTTTCCAGGACCTGATCCTCGATCGCCACGTGCTCACACCGATCTCGCTGCACGAGGCCAATGCCAACCTCGTCGGTGGGGCGGTCAACGGTGGGACAGCGCAGATCCACCAACAGTTGGTCTTCCGTCCCACGCCCGGGCTTGGTCGGGCCGAGACTCCCGTCGGCGGGCTCTACCTTGCCTCGGCATCCGCCCATCCCGGCGGTGGGGTGCACGGAGCGCCCGGAGCCAACGCCGCCCGCGCCGCACTGGGTGCCGTACGTCGGCGGCGGGTGACCATGGCCACTGGCGGCGCCGCTGTGGCCCTGTCCGCCGGTCGAGCGGCCCGCCGCCGCCAAGGCCCGTGACCCCAGTCAACGCTGTCGTCATCGTCACCGGAGGCGACAGCGGGATCGGGCTCCATCCGGGCGTCGGGGACGCAGTGCACAAGATCGTGGACTCCTGGGGACGCATCGACGTACTGGTCAACAACGCCGCCGTGGCCGCCTTCGCCCCCTTCGAAGCTCTGGGCGTCGATGAGCTCCGGCGACAGCTCGACGTCAACTTCCTCGGCTATGCGCGGTTCATCAAGGCGGTGCTGCCGCAGATGAGTCCCAGGGAGAGGGCTTCATCAAGACCTGACGTCGACCGTGGGCATGGCCGGCGGAGCCGATCTGGCGGGATACGCCTCCAGCAAGGGGGCCGTCGACGGCCTCACCCGAACCCTTCGCCTCAAGCTCGAGCGCCACGGTGTCCAGGTCACGCTCGTGTACCCACCGCCCACCCGAACGGCGACAACCTTGCCGCTACGGGTTCCCCCCGCTGCTGGCTGACTCGAAACTTCTGGGTCGCAGGCTGGCGGCGCGTCTTCTGTCCCCGGCCGGTCATCACACCGGGCGTCCGTGGCACCTTTCTCTGGCACTCCACCCGCGTTCCCCATGGCCACCGTGAAGGTCCCGGACCGCCTGACCCGGTTGCTCCATGTGATCTTTCCGCAGACTGGATCTCGCTGACGGTCTGGGCGGATGGCTGATCGGACTACACCGGGGCGGTTGGTCGAGGCGGCGTGCTCACTGCTCGAGTCGCTGAGCTCCGACCAGCGGTCCATGGCCGAACTTCCCTTCGACGAAGAGGAGCGGCGGACATGGCAGTATACGCCGGGGCGACGGGCCGGTCTAAGGCTGGCCGAGATGGGACGGCGACAAGCCAAGGCCGCCCACCGGCTCCTCGCCGCCGCCCTGGGCCTGACCGCCTATGGCCAGGCCACCACGATCATGGGCCTCGAGGACGTGCTCGACACCATCGAAGGCGGAAGTCGTGACCGCCACGCCGGCGACTACTGGGTGGCGGTGTTCGGCGAGCCGAGCGAGGAGGGGGTCTGGGGCTGGCGCCTCGAGGGTCATCACGTG
>JADDQT010000124.1 GCA_016781225.1 Actinomycetota bacterium | reverse complement strand
GCCGCCGACGTAGCCGACGCTGCCCGCCCACACGTGGAGCAGGCGGCCAAGGTCACGCTGGAGAAGGCCACCGACCTGGCCGAGGTGGCCCGTCAGCGCGCGGCAAAGGTGGGCTCGGACCTGCGGGAGCAGGCCGCGGTCCTCGTCGAGGTGGCCTGACCCACACGCCTGAAGCCGGGCGCGGGACCGCGCCCGCTCGGCTCGTATCCGGTCCTGGCAGTCGTAGCACCCGTAGAACGCCGCCGTGAGCTGGTCCCACGCCCGGGCGATCGCCGCCCTCGACACGCACCTCAACCTCGAGTCGAGCCTCACGGTTGCCACTCCGCCCACCCTGGAGCGTGTCGCCCAGCTGGTCGGCCTCATGGGCGACCCCCAGCGCAGCTACCCGGTCATCCACCTGACCGGCACCAACGGCAAGGGGTCCACGGCGCGGATGATCACCGCCCTCCTGGTGGCCCGCGGGCTCTCCGTCGGCACCTACACCAGCCCTGACCTGCAGGGCGTGAACGAACGACTGACGTGGAACGAGGAGCCGATCTCCGACGATGCCCTCACGGAGGTGCTGGAGGGGGTAATTCGCCTGGAGGAGCTCATGGCCGCGCCTCCCACGCGCTTCGAGGTTCTCACCGCGGCCGCCTACCGATGGTTCGCCGACGTCGCCGTGGACGTGGCCGTCGTGGAGGTGGGCCTCGGTGGGCGGTGGGACGCCACCAACGTGGCCGACGCCGACGTGGCCGTGGTGACCAACGTGAGCCTGGACCACGCCGAGATCCTGGGCCCCACGCTGGCCGACATCGCCTGGGAGAAGGCGGGGATCGTAAAGGCGACCAGCCGTCTGGTCCTGGGAGAGGACGATGCCACCCTTGCACCCGTCTTCCGCCATGCCGGCGCCGCGGCGGTGTGGGAGCGAGGGGTCGACTTCGGATGCGAGGACAACGAGCCGGCCCATGGCGGTCGCCTCGTCGAGCTGCGCACTCCGGGGTCGTCCTACCCGGAGGTCTACCTCCCGCTGCACGGCTCCCATCAAGGAGACAACGCCGCGGTGGCGCTCACCGCCGCAGAGACCTTCTTCGGGGCGCCTCTCTCTGCGGGGGTGGTGGAGGAGGCCTTCGGGGGAGTGCGAGTTCCCGGGCGCATGGAGGTGGTGTCACGGCGTCCGCTCGTGATCCTCGACGGAGCACACAACCCCGCCGGGGCCGAGGCGGCCGCCACGACGCTCGCCTCCGAGTTCTCCGCCACCCGGGACAGGGTGATCGTCATCGGCCTGCTGCGGGGGCGCGACGCGGGGGAGATGCTAGGCGCCCTCGCCGGGCCCCACACCCGAGCGGTCGTCGCCTGCCCGCCACCGTCTCCCCGGGCACTTCCGGCCGCCGAGGTGGCCGATGCCGCCCGGGCCTTGGGACACCACGCCGTCACGGCGGACACCGTGGACGACGCCGTCGAGCGCGCCATGGGCCTGGCGCACAGCGACGACCTCGTGTTCGTCACCGGCTCGCTGTACGTCGTGGGGGCGGCTCGGGACAGGCTCGTGTCTTCCACCTCGTGACCCTCGGTTAGGGTCACCAGCCGTGAGTCGAACCCTCGTCATGGTGAAGCCCGACGGCGTGGAGCGTGGCCTGGTCGGCGAGATCGTGCGCCGCCTGGAGGCCAAGGGCCTGCGCCTGGTGGCCGCCGAGCTCCGGCTGCTCGACGAGCAGACCGCTGGCCGCCTCTACGACGTGCATCGGGACAAGCCCTTCTTCTCCGAGCTGGTGGCCTTCGTCACCCGCTCGCCGGCCATGGCGCTGGTGGTGGACGAGCCGGAGGGCGGGACGGGAGAGGGCTCGGACGAGACGTGGAAGGTGGTGCGCACGCTCATCGGCGCCACCAACCCGCGTCAGGCCGCGCCCGGTACGATCCGGGGTGACCTGGGGCTGGCGACCACGGAGAACCTGGTGCACGGCTCCGACAGCGCCGAGGCCGCCACCCGCGAGATCTCGGTGCTCTTCCCGGATCTCCCGGCGAGTCTCGACGCCTAGTAGAGGCCGAGGTTGAGGTTGCGGCTGGCGCCCCGGCCCTTCGGCCCGTAGCCTGGGGCCCCGATCTCCAGCGACCGGGGGACGTCGCGTGTCGGAAAGAATCTTCGCCTCGGTGCTTGGCCGGGACATGGCCGTCGATTTGGGGACGGCGAACACCCTGGTGTACGTGCGCGGGCGGGGGATCGTCCTCAACGAGCCTTCGGTGGTCGCGGTGAACGTGCGCGACGGCAGGCCCCTGTCGGTCGGCACGGCGGCCAAACGCATGATCGGGCGGACCCCCAGCCACATCCACGCCATCCGCCCTCTGAAGGACGGCGTCATCGCCAACTTCGACATCTGCGAGAAGATGCTGCGCTACTTCATCGAGAAGGTTCAGGGGAAGCGTCGCTACGCCAAGCCCCGCATGGTGATCTGCGTGCCGTCCGGTGTCACCGGCGTGGAGCAGCGGGCGGTACAGGAGGCGGCCGAGTTCGCCGGCGCCCGCAAGCCGGCGTTCATCATCGAGGAGCCCATGGCCGCCGCCATCGGCGCCGGCCTGCCGGTCTACGAGCCAACCGGAAACATGGTGGTCGACATCGGCGGTGGAACCACCGAGGTGGCCGTCATCTCTCTGGGCGGGATCGTCACCAGCCAGTCCATCCGCATCGGCGGGGACGAGCTGGACGAGGCGATCATCCAGTTCATCAAGAAGGAGTACAGCCTTGCTCTCGGGGACCGCACCTCCGAGGAGATCAAGATCGCGCTCGGATCGGCCTTCCCCCTCCAGGAGGAGCTGCACGCCGAGATCAGGGGCCGGGACCTCATCACCGGGCTGCCCAGGACCATCGTCACCACTACCGAGGAGATTCGAGACGCCATCGAGGAACCCGTGTCGGCCATCGTCGACGCCGTGAAGGTCACCCTCGACAAGACGCCTCCCGAGCTGGCCGCCGACATCATGGAGCAGGGGATCATCGTCACCGGAGGCGGTGGGCTGCTGCACGGCATCGACGCCAGGCTCGAGGCCGAGACGGGGATGCCCATCGTCGTCGCCAACAACCCGCTTCACGCCGTGGCCGTCGGCAGCGGGCAGTGCCTCGAGCACTTCGACGCCCTGAAGAACGTGCTCATCTCCTCGAGCGACCGATAGCTCGAGGCCACGCTCGTGCAGCCATGCGGAACTACCGGGCATGTTCGTCTTTCTCGATTTCCTGGTGACTAGGTCGTTCGCCTTCGGCGAACATGCCCGGTAGTTCCGAGGTCTGCACGAGTGGCCGTCTATCGCCGTTCTGCCAGCCCCCGGTTCGTACTGCTGCTGCTGGTACTGACTGCCGTCACCCTGCTCACGCTGGACGAGCGCACCGGAGGGCTGGGCGTGGTCGACTCCGCCCGTGACACCGCCCGCGACGTGATCGCACCTGCTCGGGACGCCACCGACTCGGCTGTCCGCCCGGTGGCGAACTTCTTGCAGGGGATCATCCACTACGGACGGCTCGAGGAGGCCAACACCCGTCTGCGCGAGCAGCTGGCGGCCCGTGAGGCCGAGTTGGCCCAGGTGGCAGACGCCCAGCGCGAGCGCCAGGAGCTCCTCGACCAGCAACGACTCGAGTTCGCCGCCGACATCCCCGCCGTAGCCGCACGTGTAGTGCTGGCGTCGCCTTCGAGCCTCGACATGACCGTGGAGATAAACCGCGGCCGCCAGTCCGGCGTGTCACCGGGAATGCCCGTGGTCTCCGGAGCGGGCCTGGTGGGCCGGGTCGTCGACGTCTCCCGTACACGAGCCACGGTGGTGCTCATATCGAACCCGACGTCGAACGTGGGCGTGCGGCTGGCCTCCGGCGAGGTGGGGGTGGCGTCGGGACGGGGGAGCCGGTCCGCTCTGGAGGTCGACAACGTGGACCCCGCGGCCAAGGTGGCTCCCGAGGAGCCCGTCGTCACCAGCGGCCTCCAGCAGAGCATCTACCCCCCAGGGATTCCGGTCGGCAAGGTGAGGACGGCCAGGGTCCCACCCGAAGGGGTCCAGCAGGAGGTGACCGTCGAACCCTTCGCCGACTTGCGCCGGCTCACCTTCGTGAAGGTCCTGCAGTGGGGCGCCAAGCCCTGATGGGGATCCGCCTGAAGGTGCTCTTCGTGCTGCTGGTCACCTGCGTGCTCCACCAGACCCTGTTCGCGGCGCTGCGGTGGAGGGGCGTGGGCCCGCACCTGCTGCTGCTGATGGCCGTCGCCGGTGCCATGGTGGGAGAAGCGGACCGGGCCGCGGTGATCGCATTCCTCTGCGGCCTGCTCACCGACCTGTTCCTGCAGACTCCCCTCGGGCTGTCCGCGCTCGCCTTCAGCCTGGTGGCCGTCGGCGTGGCGTCCGTGCAGTCGAGCGTGATCCGCTCCACGTGGTGGATCCCTCCGCTCACGGCCTTCTTCGCCAGCTCCGCCGGCATCGTGCTCTACGGCCTCCTCGGAGCCATCGTGGGCCAGAGCCATCTCGTGCGTCCGGTGCTCCTGCTCGTCGCCGTCGCCGTGGGTGGCGTCAACGCAGCTCTGGCGCCGCTTATGGTCAAGGCCATGTCGTGGGCCATGACCGACCGAGTCCAGAGCTCCTTCGCCCGTTGAACATGTCGAAAGCGTCGGACCCGTCGAGTGCGCGCCGTGGTCTCTGACTCGTCGCGCCTGCGCATGGCGATCGTCGGGGTGATCGGGTTCTCGCTGTTCGCGGCCATGTTCACGCGCCTTTGGTACCTCCAGGTCATGGACTCCCGCGACCTACAGGCTCTGGCCACTCAGAACCAGGTGCGAGAGGTGTTCGAGGAAGCCCCCCGCGGCCGCATCCTCGACCGCAGAGGGCGGCCCATCGTGGCCAACAAGATCGCTCAGGCGGTCACGGTGAAGCGCCTCGAGGTCAAGGAGGAGCCCGAGGTGCTGGGCCGACTGGCGCCCCTGCTCGGCATCTCCCAGGCCGAGCTGGTCAAGCGCATCGAGGATCCCCGCTACACGCCCTACCGCCCGGTGCCCGTGGCCGAGGACGTGAGCGAAGACCTAGTGGTCTTCCTGCGAGAGCGCTCCCAGGACTTCCGTGGCGTCGACGTGGTCACCTCCTACGAGCGGGCCTACCCGAACGGGCCACTCGGCGCCCATGTCCTGGGATACGTCGGCGAGATCAACGACCGCGAGCTTGCGGCGCGCAAGGACAAGGGCTACCGCCTCGGCGACGAGGTCGGCAAGACGGGAGTGGAGCAGGCCTACGAGGAGAACCTCCGCGGCCGCCCCGGGCGGATACAGCTGGAGGTGGACGCCCGGGGCCGGGTGATCCGAACGCTCAGCTCCACTCCACCCGTTCCGGGCAACGACGTGCAGCTCACGCTCGATCTCGAAGTCCAGAGGTTGGCCGAGGAATCCCTGGAGCAGGGACTGTCCTCGGCACGGGGGAGGAATCCCCGGGGAGGCGGGCCGCCGCTGGCCGCCACGGGAGGAGCGGCGGTGGTGCTCGATCCCCGTGACGGCTCGGTGCTGGCCATGGCGTCGAACCCCACCTTCGACCCGGGCGCATTCGTCAACGGCATCCGTCCGGAGCTGTTCCAGGCCCTCCAGGCTCCCCCGAGCCGGTTCCCGCTCAACAACCGCGCCATCCAGGGCGAGTACGCGCCAGGGTCAACGTTCAAGCTGCTCACCGCCTTGGCCGCGCTGCAGACGGGGATGATCACGCCCGGCACGACCGTCCTCGACACCGGCGAGTACAGCCTCCGTAGCTGCCGGGGCGAGACTTGCACCTTCAGGAACGCCGGCAGCATCAGCTATGGGCGGGTCAACGTGACTCAGGCACTGACCGTCTCCAGTGACGTGTTCTTCTACAGCCTCGGTGCCGACCTGTGGTTTCGCGGCGGCCCGAACGCCCAGGCGATACAGAACGTCGCCCGCCAGCACGGCTTCGGCGACCGCACGGGATTCCCGCTGGCGGGCGAGCAGAAGGGCCGGGTCCTCG
>JADDQT010000377.1 GCA_016781225.1 Actinomycetota bacterium | reverse complement strand
CGCCACCATGATCAGCAATGCCGAGAAGCTGGCTGCCACCCCGGCCTTCGCCCGCCAACCTGCGCGACGTGTCCGTGTGCTGCCCATGCCTCGCCCTCCTGAGCCCGCTTCTTCCGCTATGTGGGACCGTAGAGATCGCTTCTGAAGGGCGAGCCACGCGGTGACGAAGGGCAGGTGTACTGAAGGCGAAGATCCGACATGGCGAAAAAGGGCAGCCCTCTTCGCACCAACCGTTCATCTGATCGTGCCCGGCGCGTCACTCGCCGACCGCCAGCCTCGCCGGCTCAGCGCCCTGCCCGGCTTCGCCCTGCCGCTCTCTAGCTCGCCAGTGGCGTGGCCGTTCTCGGTGTCGGCGCCGGCAGACGGCTTCGGCGCTCGCCGGCATCCGGGAGATCGGACGTCGACTCGTCAGCCGCAACGAGCCGGGGGCACCGGTTGCCAGGCTGAGCCGGGTCTGGAACGGGGCGGGAGGTGCCGGAGCCCTGCAGTAACGAGTGCCTGTCGACCAGGTGAATCCGGTTAAGGACCTTGACCCCGATCTGACCATGCCGGCACCGGCGGCTGATCGACACCGGTGCCGTCGACCAGCGCCACCCACGATGGTCAGTCCCGATTCCTATGAGCGCCTTTGCGCCTAGTCCTAACCTGGCATATCGGCTACGGGTGATCGGGGATCAGCGCCCGGGCGAGCCGCATCGGAGCCCGGCCGCTGCTGGTGGCTACTACTCCGATCCCTTCTCGTCGGAAGGGAGATGAGCATGCGCACCCTTTGGGTTGGAGTGGCCGGCTTCGCCGGGGCGGTTGCCCGCTACCACGTGGACGGCTTCACCTCCCGGCGCCTGTCGGGCGCCTTTCCGTGGGGCACGCTCGTGGTCAACATCTCGGGTTGCTTCCTGCTCGGCCTCCTGGCCACCCTTCTCACCCAACGGGTGCTGCCTCATCCGGATCTCCGCGCCGCACTCACCATCGGCTTCGTCGGCACCTAAACCACCTTCTCGACCTTCGCCTACGAGACCCTGCGCCTCGCCGGGGACGGCGCCCACGGCCTGGCGTGGCTGAACGTGAGCATCTCCGTTGTCCTGGGGCTGCTGGCCGCCGGCCTCGGCATGGTCGCCGGCAGGGCACTGTAAAGCCCGAAGGGACCACCAAGCTGGTGCGTGTCCTTCGGAGAGGCCCACACCTGGCACGGGCGCACGGCGGGCGGCCACGACCACCCCGCCTGAGTATCCGTCCATTCCCCCGACTTCTGCCGTTGAGAAGCCTGTAACCATCTTGCCGGGCCGGCGGTCGGACGTGAAAGGCCGTCCGTAGAGCGGGGGGGAGTTCGCGCGTGGCTGTAGGAGTGATGTTCCCCGGGCAGGGGGCGCAACGGGCAGGGCTCGGGCTGGCGTGGCGAGACCACCAGGCCTGGTCCGTGGTGGAGCGGGCTGAAGCCGCTCTGGACCGGTCCTTCGCCGACCTCCTCCTCGACCCGGACGCCTCGCTCGAGCGCACCGAGGATGCCCAGCTGTCCGTGCTGCTCACGTCCCTGATGGCCTGGGAGAACATGGCCCCCAGCCTCCCCCCGGTCGTGGGGTTCGCCGGCCACTCGCTCGGCCAGGTGACGGCCCTCATCGCCGCCGGCACCCTCGCCTTCGAGGACGGCATCCGGCTGGCTGCTCGCCGCGCCCGCCACACCC
>JADDQT010000376.1 GCA_016781225.1 Actinomycetota bacterium | reverse complement strand
GAGTCCGGCAACGCCGACCGGAGACGGCCGCCCTCGCCCTCGCCCTCGTCGGGGCGGGAGAGCTCGCCGACACGGGAGCAGCGCCACCGCCGGTGCTGGCGAACATCTGCGTCACCCAGACACGCCCGTCGCCGCCCACTGCGACTCCGACACCGGCCGTGTTGAAGTTGCCGAGGATTGCAGAGCGGTGTGTGGAGGAGGACATGAACGAGTCCGTGACCGAAGCAACCGACTGGCCGTAACCGACGTTCTCGGCCGCGCCGGTGTACGAGGGCAAGACCGAGCCCACCTCGCCACCGAGGTTGCTGCTGTGGAACAGGCCGCCGGCGGCAGCCATCTGCGCCGACTGCTGTTGGGCCAGGGCCGTGAGGCCTCCGTTCTCGGTCACCGCGGGCAGCCCCGCTTCGGCTCTCTCCCGGTTGACGGCGCTGACGTCGGCGCTGGCGAAGGCCGGCGTGACGAGCACCGTCACCGCGGTCGCTGCCGCGGCCACGCCTCGCCATCTCGATCGCCGCCGCTGCCGGCGTACTGCGTCGTCGATGGAGTTCTCCACAGCCGTATCGGGTACGTGCTTCGACAAGCCCTTGCTATCCATGGGAATCCGCCCTTTCATGGGGCTCCGCCCGCACCACACAACCTGGTCCCCGTTGACCTGGTCCGGGTGGGTGGGGCCGCGCCGCCTCAAACGTCTTGAACCGGGAAGTGGCCAGACTCTAACCGGGCTCTACCGGGAGGGGCAACCACTGTCCGTTCTGGTCCGGCCTCCGTCTGCGACGGCGGTGACCTTCGGTGCCTCCCGGACGGCTGAAGGCGCCTCGCCGGCGCGGCTGGACGTAGACCCTCCTGCCACCGAAGACAGGGACAGCCGACCCCGCCGCTGGGCCGGACGAAGCGCCCATTTCGGGCCGCGAAGCTTCTCGAAGGTGGGTCCTCGAGTCGCTTGGTGGCGGCTGCAACCCTTGCACGCCTCGTTTGGCGCAACGCCTCAGTGGGCGTACGCTCGGGTGATGGCGCACAGTCGTAGCCGGAGGAGACCGCGCCGCTCCGTAGGCCATTACACGGTCGACGACCTGGCCGAGCGGACCCAGCTCACCCCGCGGACGATCCGCTCCTATCAGACCCAAGGGCTCCTCCCCCCGCCGGACCGTCACGGCCGCGTGGCTTACTACGACGAGTCCCACCTCGATCGCCTCGAGGAGATCACCGAGCTCAAGGAAGAGGGGTTCAGTCTGGCGAGCATCCAGGACTTGATCGCCCGCAAGGAGGCCGCCACCGCAGCTCGGGCGAAGGCTTCCAAGGCGAAGGCCAAAGCCGACGCCCGAGCGACTTCGGAACCGCTGGTCCCCACTCCTGGCGGTTCCCGAGCCTTGGCGGCCCCTGCCCCCCTCGCACCCAACGGGGTCACAAGGACAGGACCCAGCTTCGGGAGCGGCATGGCCCACGTGTCCACACTGGGCGACGCTGCCGCCCACAACGCTCACGAGTCTGCAGGCGCTCACGGCGCCAAGGCGACCGGCAAGGATCCCGACCCCCCGAGGAGACGCCTGGGTCTGCTCGCTTCGGTGATCGTCGCCCTACTCCTGACCGTCGCCGCGGTCAGCTCGGTTGTCGCCGTCTTCAGCCTCAGTGACGCTGCCGAGGACAGGAGGCGGCTCGGCCGGCAGGTGTCCGACCTCCAGAGTGACCTGTCCCGGCTCGACGGCAATCAGGGCCCCCCGGCGACCGTCGTGGTCCCAGGACCTCCTCAGCAGGCACCTCCTCCGCAGGCACTACCGACGACCGACCCGCCGGCCACCAGGACCGTCGTGGTGCCGGCACCGCG
>JADDQT010000375.1 GCA_016781225.1 Actinomycetota bacterium | reverse complement strand
CCCGGCCGGGCAGCGCTGGCGGAAGCCCGGCTGGCAGGCACGCGTCGTGCTCGAGGCCGGCGACCGGGTGGCGGTGTGCTTCGACGCCCCGGTGGTGGAGCTCCTCCGAGCCGGCGACGAAGACCGCCATCCCTCGCTGGCCCGGTTGGGTCCCGACGTGCTGGTCCACCCGCTCGACCTGGCCGAGGTGCGGCTTCGAGCCCACCGCCGGCCGCCGGCCATGGCCTTGGGTGAGCTGCTCCTCGACCAGCAGGTCGTCTCCGGGATCGGCAACATCTACCGCTGCGAGACGCTGTTCGTGCGCCGGCTCAACCCGTGGACGCCGCGGGAGGCGGTAGGCGACGACGGCCTCGACGAGCTGGTGCTCACTGCGTCGCGGCTCATGAGCGCCAACCTGGAACCGGCACAGGGATTCGACCGTCGTTTCGGTCCCGGCGCCTCCGGCCCCCACGTGTACGACCGGGCAGGCCGGGGCTGCCACCGTTGCCGGACGGCCATAGAGACCGATCTCCTCGGTGAGCAGGCCCGCCGCGTGTGGTGGTGCCCGCGCTGCCAGCCCAGCCAGAGGACGGGTTAGAGCGAGGGCCGCACCAGCTCTCCGGCGTACTCGCTCAGCCGCTTGCGGAGTGGCCGCTCCTTCCAGCGCCCGATGTCGAGCTCCTCGGACTCGTCGAGGTCCTCCTGGAAGTGCTTCCCCAGCTCGGCCACCAGGTCGTGACCAAGGGTGGCCAGGTTCAGCTCCTCGTTGAGCGAGAAGGACCGGTTGTCCATGTTGGCCGTGCCGACGTTGGCCCACACGTCGTCGACCAGGAGCACCTTGGCGTGGAGCATGGCCCTCTGGTACTCGAAGATGCGTACCCCGGCCTCCAGGAGCCGGCCGTAGGAGCGCTGACCCGCCTCGCGCACCACATGCTTGTCGATGGGCTGGCCGTTCACGAGGATCCGCACGTCGACGCCTCGTTCGGCGCAATGGCACAGCGCGTCGACGAACGCACGCCGGGGAGCGAAGTAGGCGGTGGTGATGGCCAAGCTCTCCCGGGCGCCCGCGATGGTGGCGAAGAACAGCTGCTCGGTCGCCGTGCTGGCGTCGCTCGACGAGGTGCGGGTGACCTGGACCGGAACACCGTCGTCGAAGCCGGCCAGCTCAGGGAGGTGACGACCGGTCAGGATCTCGCCGGTGGCCTCCGTCCAGTTCTCCAGGAAGGCGCCCAGCAGGTCCCGGACGGCCGGGCCTTCCACCTTGACATGGGTCTCCCTCCAATGATCGGGGTCTTCGGCGTTGCCTGTCCACTGCTCGGCGATGCCCACCCCGCCGGCGAAGCCGACTCGGCCGTCCACCACCAGCACCCGGCGGTGCATGCGGTTGTTCCACCGGAACGCGCTCGACACCGGAGGGGGGCGGAACCACGCCACCTTGACTCCCGCGTCGCGCACCCTCCCGATCAGGTCGCGGTCGACGGTGGCCGATCCCCAGCCGTCCATGAGGAAGTTGACCCGCACGCCGGCGCACGCCCGCTCGATCAGCGCCTCGGCGAAGTCGTCGGCCGTGGTGCTCGTCCAGTAGATGTAGGTCGAGAAGTCGACGGTCTCCTTGGCCGAGCCGATGGCCTCCAACATGGCCGGGAAGGTCTCGTCGCCGTTGCGCATGGCATGCAAGCGGTTTCCGTGCCGGACCGGGGCGCCGGTTACGGCTTCCACCAGCCGGTTGAAGTCGTCGCTTCCGGGTGCCGGTGGGTCGGTGTAGTGGTAGCCGCGGGCCGCCTGGCGGCGGTAGCGCCAGTTCCTCGCGACAACAGCTCCGGACAGGCCCAAGCCAAGACCCAAC
>JADDQT010000123.1 GCA_016781225.1 Actinomycetota bacterium | reverse complement strand
TCGACCCCGCCCTGGCCGCAGGCGGCGACGCCGGAGAGCCGGCCTCGCTGGCGGACTCCGGCCCGGCGGCGGACGCCTACGCCCTCCTGGCCGAGCGGGTCATGAGCGAGGCCCTCCCACTGGTGGAGATGACCAGCTGTACCGCCCGCCTCATCGACCAGGTCGACGAGGCCCTGGGGCCCGCCAACGCCTGATGGTGTCCTAGTCCGCCAGGCGGAGGGCAACGGCTGGCTTGATCTTCGATGCCTGCTGGGCGGGGGTAGCGGTGGCCAGCAGCGAGGCGAGGAAGGTACCGAAGACGAGGAGGCCGAGCTGCACCCAGGGCACGTTGAAGGACATGTCCTCGCCGAAGACCTCGCTTCCCACCAGCCGCCAGGCGGTCAGGTTGGCCAGCAGGCAGCCGATGACGACGCCTTCCAGCGCCACGAAGGCCGACTCGGCGACGAACGCCTTGCGCACGGCTCCCGACTCGAAGCCGAGCGACCGAAGCACGCCGATCTGGCGGCGACGCTCCCGCACCGCTCGGACCATGACCACGCCGAGGCCGGCGATGCCCACCACCAGGCCGAGGGCCAGGTAACCCTGCATCAGCCGGAAGAACTGCGTCTGCTGGGCGAGGTTCTCGCCCACCGTCTTGCGGAAGGAGTCGGCGTCGGCCCCGTTGGCGAGGAACTGGCCGTTGAGCCGCTCGGCCAGCGCCTGTGCGTCGGTTCCCGGCTTCACCGCCAGCAGGAGGGTGTTGGTGGTGGCCAAGGGCCCGAACACCTCGTCCACCGTCCTGCGAGACACCAACGCCGGCTCGTTGGTGAAGCCGCCCTCGGACACGGCCGCCACCGTCAGCTCCTTGCTCCGGCCGGACAGGGCGTCGCGAACGGTGAGCTTGGCACCCGGCTCGAGCGGTGCTTCGGGAGGACCGCCACCACCCTCCTGGAGGAAGAACTCGCCGACTATGGCGAGGGACGGGTTGGCCAGCACCGCCCGGTAGGCGGCCTGCTGGTCCGGGTAGGCGGGGTCGATCTCGGACAGCGAAGACCCGCCTCGGGCCACGAGGGTCTCGTCGAACCCGGCCAGAGGCCAACCGTCGTAGCCTTCCCCCTCGGTGGTGGGACTCCTCCATTCCCCCGCCACCACCGCTTGCTCGGCCACGGCGACCACGCCCTCCGTCTTTCGCACGGTGTCGACCGGGACCGGGTTGGCCGGGTTGGACGCCAGGAGGATGTCGAACCCACCGGACGCCTTGCGGGTGAACTGCTCGATCTGACCCTCGAAAAGGTGGCTCAGAACGGTGATGAAGGTGAGGGTGAAGACCACCAGCGCGTACATCGTGAGGATCATCCCGGTGCGGAACCGGCGGGCCAGCGGGTAGGCCAGGCCGAGATGCAGCGACATGTTCTGCGAGCCCCCTCCTAGGCGGCGAACGAAGGTGCCGATGGCACCCTGGTTCTGGGTGACCAGCGCCACCGCGGCGGCGGTGAGGATGATGCCCTGCTCCACGAAGACGGGAATGTCGGTGTTCTCGAATGCCTCGGGGAAGAACTCGAAGGCGAGCACGGCCCACACGAGCACACCCATCGACACCAGCGAGACGAGCGCCCTTCGGGGCAGCCAGCGGCGGAGGAGGAGCACCGCACCGAGCCCCGCTACGGCCGGGCCTCCCAACACGGAGAAGGGCTCGTCACCGCTGATGCCGGAGAGGGTGAGCGCAACGCCGAGGACCGCCACCAGGGCGCCGAACACCGCTGTGGCGAGGCGCTGACGGCGGCTCTCGGGCTCGGGCAGGTCCCGGATGGCTCGAATCACGTTGAGCCGGGAAACCCACAGCGAGGTCACCACGACGGTGACGAGCGAGATCAGGAACCCGGTGGTGAAGCCCTGCTGGATGCTGGCCATGTCAGCGTGGTAGCGCAGCTCGAGGGTGAAGTCGCCTGTGGCGAAGATCCCGGCCGCCACCAGCACGACCAGGCGGCCGACGCCGAGCCCGGCCACGGTGCCGATGGCCGAGGCGGCCAGGGCGTACAGCCACCCCTCGGTGGCGAACGAGCCCACAAGTCCGGCCCGCCTCAGGCCCACGGCGCGCATCATGCCCAGCTCCGTCTTCCGCTCCTGGGCCAGCATCACGAAGATGTTGACCAGCAGGAGGATCCCGGCCAGCACGCTGAAGAACCCGATGCTGCTGAACAGCTCGGTGAACTGGTCTCCGTTGGTCTTGGCCGACCTCAGCAGATGCTGCTTGGCGGGGTCGACGGTGGCCGGGACGCCGGCCAACGCTCCGTGGAGGACCCCCTTCACCTCCTCCGTGCGGACAGCGCCGTCGAGCACGTCGCCATGGTTGGACACCAGGACCGCGCTGAGGGGCGGGCTGGCGGCGGCGGCGGCTCCTTGGGGAGCGTCCGCCTGGAGCCGGGCGACGGTGCCGGGCGCCACGAAGAGGTTGGGTGACTCGCTGCTCTGCCCGCTGCCCACCCCGACGATGCTCAGCCCGGCAATGCCCAGCCGCGGCAGCTCAGCCACCACGGTCAGCTCCGAGCGAGCGCCGTAGGCGTTGACGACCACCCTGTCCCCGCGCCCGACGGCAAGGGTGCGGGCCAGGTCGGCACCGATGCCGGCCTCACCTGGTGCCGGCGTGGCGCCGACGATGCCGGTTGCCGCCGGATCGCCGCCGAAACGACGAGCGTCTGCGAAGTCGACCTCGAGGAGCGTGGCCTTGGGCTCGGCTCTGGGGTTCGACCCGAGGGTCGCCACTGCGGCCTCCACGCCGAGGATCCGAAGAGTCCCGTCGACGGTACCCGCGGGAAGGGCGCGCACCGTCCGCTCGACGCTCACCGCCACCTCCGGGCTCTGCGTGCGCACCACCTCGTCCACCGGGCCCAGCTGGGTGTAGGCCGACCGGCGGATGGACGCCTCCAAGGTGTCGCCGACGATGTACGAACCGGTGATGATGGCGGTCCCGAGAAGCGAGCCGAGCAGCACCAGCATCGTCTCCCGGGGACGGCGCCGGGCATTGCGCACGGCGAGGCGGCGCAGCACCGGCTTCCGGGCCACCACGTAGAGGAACGGGAGCGACAGGACCAGGACGAGGGCCACGGCCTTCCCTACTGCCGCTCGTCGGAAACGATCTCGCCGTCGCGCATCACGACCCGCCGTCCGGCCGCGGCGCCGATCTCGTCGTCGTGGGTGACGAGCAACAGCGTCAGGCCGTCGGCGTTCAGCTCACGCAGCAGGTCCATCACCGCTCCCGCCGTCTCGGTGTCGAGGTTTCCGGTGGGCTCATCAGCCCACACGAGGAGCGGTCGCCCGGCCAGGGCCCGGGCCACCGTCACCCGCTGTTGCTCACCTCCGGACAGCTCGGCGGGCCGATGGTCGAGGCGGTGGCCGAGACCCACCCGCTCCAGCGTCTCCCGGGCCGCGGCCCGCGCCGCCCGGGCGGGCCTGCCCGCCAGCAGCAGGGGAAGTTCCACGTTCTCCACGGCACTGAATACGGGGATGAGATTGAAGGCCTGGAATATGAAGCCCATGGCTTCGGCCCGGTGGCGGGTACGGCGGGCGTCGCTCATCTCGTGGATGCTCTCTCCGCTGATCATCACCGTTCCGGCGTCGATGTCGTCGAGGCCCGAGAGACAGTTGAGCAGTGTGGTCTTGCCCGATCCGGACGGGCCCATGACCGCCACCAGCTCACCGGCGGCCACGGACAAGTCGAGGTGGCGCAGGGCCTGCACCGCGGAGGCACCTGTGCGGTACGTCTTGGTTACCCCGGTGGCCTGGAGAAGGGGCGCGACAGCCACTGTTCCGGGGTCCTCGAGTTGAGTGTCGACGCTCATCGGGCGGAGGCTAGCGAGCCCTGGTGAACGTCAGGCTTCCTTCACAGGCGGATTTCTCCGTCACCTTCCCGCCGGTTGGCCACCGGCACGGTGAAGCGAAAGCGGGATCCGCCCTGACGCTCTGCCTCGTGCCAGACACGCCCGCCCATGGCCTCCACCAGCGTCCGCACCAGGACCTGCTCCTCGTCTCCCTTGACGTCACCTTCGACGTCGCTGGGAGCGCCATCCCCGTCGGGACCGCTGCCAGAGACGGACACGTAGAGCTCTCCGCCCTGGACGCCTTCGACCTCCACCCGCACCGGTGCCGTCTTCGACACCGCAGCCCCGCTTCGGCCGGCCTGGTCGACGAGACCGCGCACCACGCGCCGCAGGCCCTCCGAGTCGGCCATGACGGTGAGACCAGCCGGCACGTGTACCTCAACGTGCTCGGGGCCGGCTCCGGGTCCGGCCAGCGCGGCCCGCACGACGTGAGCCAGCTCGACCGGCCTTGGGGTCAGCAGGGGCACTTCGGCTGCCATCCGGCTGGCGTGAGCGACACGATCGGCCAGGCCGAACAGGTGCTCCGCGCTGCCCACCACGGAGGTCCCGACATGGCGGAGGCGGTCGGGAGCGAGGCGTCCTCCCTCGGACTCAAGGCCGGCGCCAAGGTCGGCGAGGC
The DNA here is from genome assembly GCA_016781225.1 of Actinomycetota bacterium. Lineage (GTDB taxonomy): Bacteria > Actinomycetota > Acidimicrobiia > Acidimicrobiales > YB1-3. The sequence continues at coordinate 1,711 of JADDQT010000123.1, read as the reverse complement.
GGACCAGCGCCAGGCGCAGGTCCCCGAGAAGAGATCCCAGCAGACGGTCCTTCTCCACTCCGAGGTCGTGGGCGGCGGTGACGTCGCGCACCACCCCTTGGAACCCCACCAGCTCGTTTCCCTCCATGCGGGCCACGGTGCGCACGTCCAGCACCCGGCGCACGCCGTCGGGACGGGCGATGGTGACCTCCACGTGCTCTGCGCCGTGGGCAGGACGGAGGAGCGCGTCGCCCACCGCCCCAGAGCCGATGGGCGCCATGACCTCCGAGAGCAGCGAGCCCTCGAGCTCGTCGAGGCGCCGCCGGCCGAGGATGAGGCCGAGCTGCGGGTTGCAGTACTGGATCCGCCCCTCGAGGTCCACCTCGTAGACACCGTCGGAGGCGTGCTCCACCACGTGCTCGTAGCGTGCCCGGGCCTCCTTCTGGCGGCTGACCACGGCCGACCAATAGCCCTTGGCCAGCGAGTCGGTGAGGCGGTCCGTGGCCGGCAGCACCTGGGTGAGCAAGAGGGACAAGCCGAGCCCCCAGCGACGGCCGTCTTCCTCGGCGAGGTCCACGGCGGTCTGCACCAACAGGTCCCGCGAGATCCGCATGGCGACCAACAGCTGCGGGAGGGGCGCTCCGTCCCATGCGGCGGCGGCTCCGACGTTCTGGAGCTCGCTCGCCAGCGCCTCGTCCACGTCGAAGCCGTGGCGTGACACGGCCAGGATGGCCTCGAAGCGGCCCTTGGCCTGTTGCACGAAGCGCTCGTGGTCCGAATGCGACCACTCCCTGGCCTCGGGGAACAAGGTGGCGAAGATCTCGTAGGACTGCTCGGCCATCTCGTCGAGGAGTCCTTCCAGAGAATCCAGCAGGGCGTCGGGCTGGCCGGTGGCCCGTCCCTCGGCGCCGACGCTGAGGTCGATGAGCTCCTCGTCCCCCGGGTCCTCGACGTTCAAGACCATGAAGGCCCGCAGCTCCTTGATCGAGAGCACGGGCCCCGCCGCATCGTGGCCCACTGGACGGAGAAAGCCGCCGGCCACCAGCGCGGCGACGGTTTCCGTTGGCAGGTTCAGGTAGGCGGCCGCCTCGGAGAGGCTGAGCCGTCCGGAGGCGGCGGGTGCCTCCGAGGCACGGGCGGGGATATGAGCGTCGGGATCCTTCACCACTGCTGGGTCCGGCGCCTGCCGCGCCGCCTACGGTAGCTGCGGGTGGCCGCACGGCGCATACCCGCTCGCACGGGCGGGACGAGGAGGAGGATGCCCAGCATGTCCGTGAGGAACCCGGGGGTCAGCAGCAGGGCGCCGGCGAAGAGGATGAACACCCCGTCGGTGAGCTCGTTACCGGGTACCTCGCCGGCCCGGATGCGCGCCCGCGCCCGCCTGAGCACCCCTACGCCTTCGCGCTTCACCATCCAGGCACCGACGATGCTGACGAGCACGAGGACGCCGACCGTCCAACCGGCACCGACGGCCTGCCCCACCTTGATGATGACGAACAGCTCCAGGAACGGAACCACCAAGAAGAGCAGTGCCAGCAGGGGAAACACAGGCGGGAGCCTAGTGATCCCATGACGGCCGACCTCGTGTGAGCGATGCCCTCGCCGGGCCCGGCCGTGAGTCCCTGACGACGCCGTCTGGCTAGTCTCCCGAACGATGGCTACGACCGAGGTCCCTAGGGACGACGGCCGAGTCAGGCGGCCCCTGTCCCCGCCGTGGCCCCCCGAGGCGCGC
>JADDQT010000374.1 GCA_016781225.1 Actinomycetota bacterium | reverse complement strand
CCGGGGCCGCCCGGGACGCCGCTTCCCGACGGCGCCGCAGTGTCCCTCCGAGTAGTGGCTGCCCTGCCCCCGCCCTTGCACGCCCGGGTGGATCAGATCCTCACCACGCCCGGAGGTGAGGTGGTGCTCCAGCTGGACCCTCCCGGGGGTGAGATCCGCCTTGGGCGCCCCGAGGGGCTGGAGTCCAAGCTCAGCGCCGCTCTCACCGTGTTGGAGAAGGCCAACGTGGGCCGCCTGGCGGTTCTCGACGTGCGCGTGCCAGCAGCGCCAGTCTTGACGAGACGTTGAGGCCCTGGCTAAGGTTCGACCGCAGTCGGAGGTTGAGTCCCACTCTAACCGTTAGGTAGAGGTTGAGGCAAGGGCTCCAGCAGTTGCTCGGGCGGTCGAGTTCGGTGGGAGCGGGCGAGCCTCGTTCGCCCATCGGGGAGGCTTGTGAAACCCATGTCCGGAACGCAGCAGAACTACATCGCCGTCATAAAGGTCGTCGGCATGGGCGGCGGCGGCGTGAACGCCGTCAACCGCATGATCGATGCCGGGCTGAAGGGCGTGGAGTTCATCGCCGTGAACACCGACGCCCAGGCGCTGCTCATGAGCGATGCCGACGTGAAGCTCGACATCGGGCGCCAGCTCACCCGGGGCCTCGGCGCCGGCAGCGACCCCGAGGTCGGCCGCCAGGCCACCGAGGAGCACCGCGACGAGATCGAGGAGGTGCTCAAGGGCTCGGACATGGTGTTCATCACCGCCGGCAAGGGTGGCGGCACCGGGACGGGCGGGGCGCCCGTGATAGCCGAGATCGCCCGCTCGCTGGGCGCGCTCACCATCGGAGTGGTCACCCGGCCGTTCGGATTCGAGGGCCGGAGGCGTGCGGTGCAGGCCGACAACGGCATCCAACGCCTCAAGGAGGCGGTGGACACGCTCATCGTGATCCCGAACGACCGCCTGCTCACCGTCTCCAACGACAAGACCTCGATGGTCAACGCCTTCAAGATGGCCGACGAGGTGCTTCTCCAGGGCGTCCAGGGCATCACCGACCTCATCAACAACCCGGGCCTCATCAACACCGACTTCGCCGACGTCAAGATGATCATGCACGACGCGGGCACGGCCATCATGGGCATCGGCACCTCTTCGGGCGACGGCCGGGCCGTCAACGCCTCCCGGGCCGCCATCACCAGCCCACTGCTGGAGGCCTCGATCGAAGGGGCCCGAGGCATCCTTCTCAACATCGCCGGCGGGAGCGACCTGGGCCTGTTCGAGGTCAACGAGGCTGCCGAGATCATCCACAGCGTCTCCCACCCGGACGCCAACATCATCTTCGGCAGCGTGATCGACGACGCCATGGGAGACGAGGTCCGGGTCACGGTCATCGCCACCGGCTTCGAGCAGTGGGAGGAAGGTGGCGGCAGCGAGCGCGGCCCGGCCATGGACAGGAACGAGTGGGCGGAGCGCGAGCTCGGCCTCACCTCCGACCGGGACCCCTTGGGGCCGGCCGCCCAGAGCGATCTGGGCTTCGACGACGACGAGTTCGACGTTCCCTCCTTCCTCAAGTAGCCCGGTCTCGGGAGCGCCTGGACAGGTTCTCGGTCCATGGGCCGGGGCGCGCTGGACCGGCCGGACCGATGGCGACGCCCGCCACCGTCCGGAGGGGCCGGCGAGGAGCTGGGAGGAGATCGTCGACCGGCCGGTGTTCTGGCTGCGCCAGGTGCACGGCAACGGGGTGGTGGTGG
>JADDQT010000122.1 GCA_016781225.1 Actinomycetota bacterium | reverse complement strand
CGACGCCTCCCACGAGCTGCGGACGCCACTGTCCATCATCCGGGCCCGCCGCCCACGGCGGCTCGGTCAGCGTCCGGGCCCGCACCGAGGCAGGCCTGGAGATGGAGGTCCGCCTCCCGGCAGCCTCTACTGAGGGGGCTGGTACTGAGGCGGTTGGTCGGCGGGGCCCCTCATGAGCAGCTCGGCGATGGCCTGCTCGCCCACCGGACGGTAACCCCACGCGTCGACACCCACGTTGATCATGCGGCCTCGTTGACGCCACTGCTCGTGCACGTGTCCGTGGAGGAGCCATTGGCCGTTGTCCGGAGGACGGTGCTCGGTGTAGCGGTCGCGGTCCTGGCTGTCGCCGCGGTAGGGGAAGTGGCAGGCGATGACGTCCTGCCCGACGACCCGTAGCGGGACGTGGCCCTGGTGGACCTCGGCGAACCCGGCATCGACATAGCGCTCGGTCCACCCCTTCGCCCGCTTGCCATGACCGACCCAGCACCGGTCGTGGTTCCCGGCCAGGAGCAGCTTGCGCCCGGTGAGCAGCGAGACCAGCGGCAGCGTGTCGGCGATCCGCCCGAGGGCCACGTCGCCCAGGACCCAGACGGTGTCGTCGTCGCCGACGATGTCGTTCCAGCCCTCGACCAGCGACCGGTTCATGGCCTCGGCGTCGGCGAAGGGGCGGTCGCAGTAGCCGATGATGTTGGCGTGCCCGAAGTGGAGGTCGGCGGTGAACCAGGTGGTCATCCCACCATGGTGCCCTGCCGGAGGCCGCTCCCTTCCGGGAGCCGCTCAGTGGCGGGAGATGTAGGAGTCGCGGAGCACGTTGGTCTGGAGCTCCAGCTCCTCCAGGCGGTTCTTCAGGAGGTCACCGATGCTCACCAGGCCGTACAACTGGCCGTCGTGCACCACGGGGATGTGGCGGTTGCGCGTCCGGGTCATCTGGGCCATGACCTCTTGGATGGAGTCGTCCGGAGAGCAGACCGGCACGTGGCGCGCCATCACCTCGGACACCTTGAGGTCCAAGAGCCGCTGACCGTGATGGGCCAGACCGCGCACCACGTCGCGCTCGGAGATCACCCCCTCGACCCGCTTCCCGTCGCCGGACACCACCAGCGCCCCGATCTGCATGGAGCTGAGCCGGTCGACGGCCAGCACCACAGCAGTGTCCGGCCCCACGGTCTGCACCTCGTGGCCCTTGTCCTTCAGGATGCCTTCCACCTTCATGAGGTCCGCTCCCCTGTCGTAGCCGTGAGGCCATCATGAGCCTCGGGGCGGCCTGGGACAAGAGGCAAGTCAGGTGCCGGTGACGGTGGCGAGGTCCACCACGTCCTCCAGGCGGCCGGTACGGGCGAACACCTCCCGCTGGCGACCGGCGCCGTTGCCGCCGGCGAGGGTCTCGTCGACGAGGACCGACACCTCGTCCCAGTCGCCGTCCTCCTCTAGAGCGGGGCGCACCCGCTCCAGGAGGTCCCGGACCAGGTCCTTGGCGGGCACGGAGCGCCGGCCGGCCACGTCGATCAGGTCGGCGCCCAGGCCGTAGCGGGCCGCCCGCCACTTGGCCGCTCGGAGCAGCTCGTGGCGCGGGCGGGGCTCCGGCTCGCCCCGGGCAGCGTGGTCGTGGCACGTCCGGGCCAGGGCCCGGCACAGGCCGGCCACCATGACCGCCTCGTCCACGCTGAAGCAGACGTCGGTGACTCGTACCTCCACGGTGGGGAACCGGGCCGAGAGCCGAACGTCCCAGTAGATACGGGCCGGGTCGTCGATGGCGCCGGTGTCGAGCAGCGTGTCGACCACGGCGGCGTACTCGGCTCGGGAGTCGAAGTGCTCGGGGATGCCGGCCATGGGCCAACGCGTCCACACCTCGGTGCGGAAGCTGGCGTAGCCGGTGTCCGCGCCCAGCCAGAACGGCGAGTTGGCCGACAGGGCGAGGACGGGCCCGAGCCACAGCCGCATGCGGTTCATGACCTGGACGGCCATCTCGGGATCAGCGATCCCCACGTGCACATGACTCCCGCACACGAGCTGCTCGCGCGCCACCTGCTGGTAGTCCCGCTCCAGACCGAGGTAGGCCGGTTTGGGCGTGATTCGGTCCTCGTCCCAATGGGAGAAGGGATGGGAGCCCGTCGCCACCAGCCGCCTGCCCTCGGCTCCCGCCGCCGCTGCCAGCTCACGACGAATGCGGGAAAGATGGCCGCGCACCTCGGCCAGGGTGCGGCACACGGGCGTGACGGACTCCACCTGCGAGAGCTGCAGCTCGTGGTCGGCCTGGTTGCCCACGGCCTGCCGGGCCCGGTCGATGACGGCCTCGGAGCCGCGGCCGAGAGCGCGCGTGGCCGCGTCCACGAGGAAGTACTCCTCCTCGATGCCGAGGGTGAAGTCCTCGGCCCGCGACGCCATCCGCTCATTGTGGCCGACGCCGGCAACGGTCCCGGCGACGACTGCGACATCGTCCAGCAGGGGTACGCCGGAATCATCGGCACCTCGTGCTCCCAAGACGGATGGCCGGCCAACTGCTCCCGACGTCGTAACGGAATGTTCTTCTCGGCGATTCCTCCCTTGCACGCCTTCTCATCTGAAGGCTTGCGTCTACAGCGCCTACAAGAGGAGGAACATCATGAAGGCCAGAAGGCTGTTGGCAAGCATCGTGGCTGCCGGAGCGCTCGTCGCCGTGGCGGCAGTACCCGCCACCGCCAAGGGACGCCCCCCGTGCCCTGGTGGCTCCTACCTGAGCGCGGACGGCATCGTCATCTGTCTCAAGTGACACGACACGTGTAACGGCTCGCCGACGAGCGGCGATCACTGTTCAGCCAACCACAAGAGCCGATGACCATTTGGTCGTCGGCAAGGGATAGGAGGACAAATGGGACTCGTCGCTCTGCTGCTGATACTGGCGCTCGTCTTCGGCGGTGTCGGCCTCTTCGTCGAGGGACTGAAATGGCTCCTCATCATCGCCGTGGTGTTGTTGATCGCCAGCGTCGTCTCCGGCGCCTTTCACGGCGGCGGCCGCCGCGTAGGGACCCGGTGGTGACCAAGGCTTGACTCGACGGTCGCCGTAATGATTCGCCCGATCACTCTGCGGTGTAGCGCAATGAGGCGCCATCGAGGAGGTAGGTCGCTAAGGCCGAGGCTCCCTTTGGGGGGCCTCGGCCGGCGTTCAAGACCAGGGCTTCAAGTTGACTGATGCGCTGCTCGTTCCGGCCGGCGGACGAGCTAGAAATTCTCGACACATCGCCGATCGGCGGCGGTCAGATGGGAACGGCGTTTCGGTGGCAGGAGACGATCGGTTCGAGTCAGTGCTACGAGCCGCTCAGGGGGGTCAGGAGTGGGGCTTCGAGGAGTTGTACCGGAGCTTGCACGCATACGTGCTGCGATTCCTGAGGCTGCAGGCACCGCGCGACGCGGAGGACCTGGCCGGCGAGACCTGGATGAGCGTCGCTTCGGCACTCGACCGCTTCAGCGGGAATGAGGCCGCCTTCAGAAGCTGGGTCTTCACAATCGCTCGGAGGCGCCTCGTAGATCACATCAGGCGATCGACTAGGCGCCCCGGTGACTACCGGCTCACGGCCGAGGAGCGAGACGGCCCCGCTCCCGACGACACCGAGTCGAGCGCGATGGCATCGGTGGCGACCGAGGAGGCGCTCGACCGCATAAGACGCCTTCCGCCCGACCAGGCCGAGATCCTGCTCCTGCGGGTCCTTGGCGGGCTTAGTGCCGACCAGGTGGGCGAGATCGTCGCCAAGCCCCCAGGGACCGTGCGTGTCCTTCAGCACCGAGCTCTGAAGCGGCTGGCCGAGGAATTCACTACCGAGCGTGTAACGCCACGGCGCCGAGTGACGACTCCCAAGGGCAGGACATGGGCGTGAACGAGGAATTCGACGAAACTGCGGCCGATCGGCTCTTGGCGGGCGAACTCGCGCCCGACGAAGTGGCCGATCCTTACCGCCACGTGGCCACCATGCTCTCGGCTGCCCGAGCTGAGCCGTCGGCGGCTGAGCTCTCTCGACAATCGGACACCGTGCGAGCCATGGCCGCGGCACGGCGTGCTGATGGCGAGGGCATCGACCCTTCGATGAGCGTGCCTGTACGGCTGGCGCAGCGGCGCAACGTGAGGATGGGCGTTCTGGCCGCGGCCGCCACGCTGACTCTCACCACCGGGCTGGCTGCGGCGGGTGTGTTGCCCGGCCCTCTGCAGTCGATTGCCAATCGTGCCCTGCCTTCCCTGGGTGACTCACCACCCGACTCCGTAGGGAAGGGTGGACCCGCAGGGCCAGCAGAGCCTGCGAGTCCCCAACCCGGCCCTGGACCTGGCCCTTCCGAAGGGCCTGCGGCTCCCGGCGGCGGTCCGGCCACGCCTGCGGAGGGCAAGGGACGTGGCCCACAGCAGGCGCCGCAGGCGTCCCCTGGGCAGGCGAAGCAGGCGGCAAAGGCGATCCTCCGGGCCGAGGCGAAGGTAACGGGGTCACAGCTGTTCGTGAACTTTCACGAGGCAGCCGTCGGAGCGGATTCGGTAACGGTCACCGCCCGAGCCGACGCCACTGCGACCTACGGGTGCGTGAGTCAGAAGGGCAAGAGCGAGAAGGCCCGCCGCGAAGTGCCGGTGACAGGCGTGAGCGAAGCCGGAGGTCGGTTCAGCGCCGTCAACGGTGCATCTCGTGGTGAGCTGCGGCTCACTCCGCCCCTCCCCACGAGCGTCTCCTGCCCCTCCGGAGAGGCTCCCGAACTGCTTCGCGTCCTGTACTCCCGGGTCTTCGTGCTCGACACCACCACCGGAGCCTCGACCACCATCAACCGGACCTTCCCCGCGGGACGCTGATCAGGGCATCAGCAAGGTTTCCTGAGGAAGTCGAAGTCGGCGGCCAGGACGGGCAGCGGAGCCTGTACGTCATGAGCGCCGCCGTCGGAACCCGCCTTCGCTGGCACAAGATCCGGCGCACCGGCGGCGTGGAGTTCTCGGTCGGCTCGGCATAGGAACCGCATGGGGGACGTCCACCAGCCGAGACACCTACAACACCCGCAGGATCTCGGTTCCCTGCCGTTCGTGACGGGTGAGGGCGCGCAGGATCGGCAGCGGCCCATGGCGGAGGGTCGCCACGTCTACCAGTGTCTCGATGGCGACGCCGTAGGCGTCGGTCGGCACCTCCGGCGGGCTCAGCCCAACGCTCAGCCCCAGGTCGTCCATGTGGACCGTCATCTCGACCAGGCGAGTCTTCAAGTACTCGTCCAGCAGCAGCACCCTCCCGATGGCCTCGACCCGCCGGTCCTCCGGCTCGGCCGGCAGGCGTGTGCGGAGCCGGTTCAGCGCCGCAGCGGTGCGCTCGGCCAGGGCTATGGGGCCGTCGTGTGCCACCTCTTCACCCCGCCGGCGAACGCTGGCGTTCAACTCGGAGTCCACCTCGTGCACGCCCTCGAGGCCCGCGTAGTACTGGCCGGCGCTCACCGGCTCAGCGCCTGCAACGTCGGCGTCGAGGTACCACTCCACCTGCAGGATCGAGCGAGCCAGGTGACCGGCCAGGCCGCCCACGCCGAAGTTGGGCAGCACGCTCTGGTCGTACCAGCGCTCGGCAACGGAGGGGCTGGCGACCAGTTCAGTAGTGACCGTGGCGACCTGGAGGTAGAGCTTCCGCATGCAGACTTCGTAGCCGCTCTGTTCGGCAGAGGGATGTTCGACACCTTCAGGCCCGTCGGGCGCGCTTCCTACACATCGCTACCTTCGCGAGATTGCCGCGGCATGATGACGCGCCTCACTCAGAGGCGGACCGCTCGGCGGCCGGGACGACTGACCGAGGAACAGACGGAAAAAGGAGGACCGGGAAATGGAGAGGGAGCAACCCAGCGAGGAGGACGCTCAACGGCAGACTCCCAAGGTCGAACCGGAGGCTGACGACATGCCGAAGCAGGAACCGAACGCCGGTCCCTCGCCTGAGAGAGAGGACGGGTGAGGGTCAGGGCGCGCCGGCCCCACTGATGGACCGGTCGACCAGCTCTATGGGGTGATGGATGGGCAGGGGCCGACCCTCCTCGCGCAGATAGGCGGCTATCTGCAGCGTGCAACCGGGGTTCCCCGAGGCGATGGCCTCAGCGTCCGTCGCCACCAGGTTCTGGGCCTTCCGCCGGCCCAGCTCCCGTCCCGCCTCCGGTTGCATGAGGTTGTAGATGCCCGCCGAGCCACAGCAGATCTCCCACTCGGCGGGCTCGATCAGCTCCA
>JADDQT010000373.1 GCA_016781225.1 Actinomycetota bacterium | reverse complement strand
CGTTGCTGGCCGTCGCCCGCATCCCCAGCGGGTCCCACCCCTGGTCGATCGAGCCGATGGCCTCGCCAGGCACGAGAAAGTAGGACACAGTAGGTGGCTGACTGTCGATGGCCGTCGAGTCCCGAGCGGCGACCAGGTAGGCGTCGAGATGACCGGCGCCCGAACACGTGCACTTGTGACCTCGGATCCGGTACCCGCTGCCGTCTCGCGTATAGGTCGTCTCCAGTGCGGACAGTCGGGATCCGGCCGCACGCTCGCTGATCGCCACCCCGTACATCGCACCGCTCGACGCCCGTGTCAGAACCTGGTCTCTCGTCTCGAAGAAGGACGCTCGCACGCCGAGGGCGCAGGCCACCTCGTCGGGGACCATGGCCAAGGCCCCGGTGACCGAGGCGTGCATGTTGAACAGCAGGGCGCTTGCCCCGTTGCCGCCAGCGAGGGTCATCGCCACCCCGACGTAGTCCTCGAATCCACCTCCCATGCCACCGAGGTCGGTGGGAACGAGGAGCCCGAGGAGCCCGCTGGTTCGAAGGTCGGCCATGTCTGCCTCGGGGAAGGCGGCGGCACGATCGTGCTCGACGACGCGAGTAGCCCACGCCGTTGCGACCTCCTGGGCGATGGCGAGAGGGGAAGGGGAGGTCATCCGTCCCCCTTCCTGCCGACGCCCTGGTAGACGAGCGCCACCGACCGCGTCCGCACCATCCTCACCTGGTGGCTGCGGTTGGCTAGGAACCGAGCGTACTCACGCGCCGACGGGCGGATGCCCCAGACCTGCAGATCCACGCCGTGCTCGGCGAAGAGCTTGCCCAGCCGGTCAGGGCGCACGAACAGGTCGGGGTTGTGGATTCGAGGCGGGGGTCCGCCGGGGAGCCGCTCGGCAATGCCCACGAGCGCCAGCCTGGCGATGCGGGTGGCGTTGATGGTGTCGATCAGGACCGTACCTCCCGGCCGCAGGACGCGAGAGACCTCGGCTACCACGGCTTCAAGGTCGTAGACGTGTTCGAGCAGCTCGCCGGCCACCACCACGCTGGCAGCGCCGTCGGTCACGGGGAGCCGGGCGGCATCGGCCCGGACGGCCAACACGCCGTGCCGGGCAGCCACGGTCAGGGCGGAGCCGCTGAGGTCAACCCCCACATGGCAGTAGGATGAGGCATGCGGGGCCATGAGCCCGCCGCCGCAGCCGATGTCGAGCAGGACCTCGCCATCAACGAGCGGTCGGGGCACGAGGCCCCCACGGGCGGCGGCGAGCCAGTGCAGAGCGGCGAATGCCGCCTCCGGCCGCCACCATGCGTCGGCGAGATCGTCGTACTGCCTGATGTCGTTGCGCTCTCGAATCGAGGCAGCCTTCACCAATCGCCTTGCCGCATCGACGGCTCCCTAGAAGACCAGTTCCAAGCCGCCATCGCTGTGCAGCAGCCCGTAGATGACGGCCGTCGACAATCCGAACATCAAGTGTCCGAAGACCGACGTCCCGACGTCCAGTGCCCCATACCTTCTGTACGCCAGGCCCTGCCCGCCGATGATGCCGGTGGCGGGATCGAGCGACGGGATGACGGCGACGACCGGGCCGGCGATGGTGAGGTGGATCAGCGCACCGACCAATCCCCAGAGCCAAAGGTTGCCCTCGATCCCGATAAATTCGAAGAAAAGAGCGTAGAGCACAGCGGCGAAGACGGCGATGCCCTCGTGAAACAGAAAGCCGGCCACGTACCCGGCGGCTCCGGGGACCCTCAGCAGGTTCTGCCCCCATGTCCGGAAGATGTTCTGCTTGACGGGGAGGCCGAGCGCCTTTTGCAGGTACACC
>JADDQT010000372.1 GCA_016781225.1 Actinomycetota bacterium | reverse complement strand
GGTGAAGGTGCTGGTGGCCGAGGGCGACGCCGTGGAGCTCGGACAGCCGGTGTGCGTGCTCGAAGCGATGAAGATGGAGAGCAACGTCAACGCCCAGGTGGCGGGAACGGTCACTCAGCTGCGAGTGGGACCCGGCGAGACCGTCGGCGCCGGTGACGTCCTGGCCGTGATCGAATAGGCCTCTGATGGAGATCACGACGGTCAAGGCGGCTGCCCGGGAGATGGTCTCGGGAAGCACCGAAGGCCTGGTGGACCTGAGCCACCGCATCCACGCCAACCCGGAGACCATGTTCGAGGAGGAGCGGTCGTCGCGCTGGGTCGCCGAAGCTCTCGACGCCGGCGGGTTCAGCGTGGACCACGGGGTCTGCGACCTCCCCACCGCCTTCGTCGCCTCGGCGGGTGATGGCCCCCTCACCGTTGCCATCTGTGCCGAGTACGACGCCCTCCCGGGCGTGGGCCACGCGTGCGGCCACAACGTCATCGCCGCTGCCGCCGTGGGCGCCGGGTTGGCCCTCGCTCCCCTGGCCGACGACCTCGGCATCACGGTGAAGGTGCTCGGAACTCCGGCCGAGGAAGGCGGCGGCGGCAAGATCCTCATGCTCGAGCGGGGAGCCTTCGCCGGCGTGAACGCCGCCATGATGGTCCACCCCGCTCCCGTCGAGTCGCCGCACATGCCGTGCCTGGCGGTGTCCCACGTGGACGTGCACTACAAGGGCCGGGAGGCGCACGCGTCCGCCTTCCCCGAGCAGGGTCGCAACGCCGCCGACGCTCTCACCGTGGCCCAGGTGGGCATCGGGCTGCTGCGCCAGCACATCGGCACCTCGGCCCGCCTTCACGGCATCGTCATCGAGGGAGGCGACGCTCCCAACGTGGTGCCCTCCCACACCGTCGGCAAGTGGTTCATCCGCGAGCGGACGCTCGAGCACCTCGCCGAACTCGAGGCCCGCGTCCAGCGCTGCTTCGAGGCCGGCGCCCTGGCCACCGGGTGCGAGGTGTCCGTCGAGCAGCGATCCCCGAGGTACTCGGAGTTCCACCACGACGAGGAGCTGATGGCGATCTACCAGCGCAACGCCGAGGCTGCCGGCCGGGAGTTCCCGGACCTGGGGGAGCTGATCGGGCGTATGACGGCATCAACCGACATGGCCAACGTCTCCCTGGCCATGCCCACCATCCACCCCCTGCTCGGCCTCGGAAGCCTGCCCGTGGTGAACCACCAGCCCGAGTTCGCCACCTTCTGTGCCACACCGGTGGCCGACCGGGCCGTGCTCGACGGAGCGGTCTCCATGGCCTGGACCACGATCGACGCCGCCACCACCGACGACACCCGGGCCCGGCTGACCAGCAAGAGCGCCTGAGTGCAGGCCATGCGGAACTACCGGGCATGTTCGCCGCAGGCGAACACTCCATCAGCACGATCAGAGAAGAGGGACATGCCCGGTAGTTCCGACGGGCCGCACTGAGTGCAGGCCATGGCGGCATTGGGGTCGGCGATACGATCCAGCCCGCCGATCGAGGCAGGCGCGAGCAGGGGGGTGTCGTCGTCGACCCGTTCATGACTGGGGCCACCTGCGTCATGTGCAGGAGGGGGGTCCACTACCGGGAGGGACGCGTGGCCTGTGACGGCTGCGACCTGCCCACCGACTCCTGCCTGTGCAATCCCCAGGAGAGCCTGGGCCCGCCCGGGGGCAGGTCGGGCGAGCGGGGCGGCTTTGCCTCGCGGGCACTGCCTCCGGCGTCCGCCGACCCTCCCC
>JADDQT010000121.1 GCA_016781225.1 Actinomycetota bacterium | reverse complement strand
CTCGCTGGCCTGCTGGCGCAGCCACCGCTCCCGCGTCCGGGAGCGGGCCGCGTCGTCCACCCTGGCGTCCGCGGTCCAGCGGGCCAGGTCGTTTAGGAAGGCGTCCACGTCCTCCACCGGCATGTCTTCCACTTGGGCCGACGCTAGCTTCGAGACGATGGCGGACTGCTTGTTCTGCAAGATGGTGTCGGGCCAGGCCGACGCCGACGTGGTGGTGTCCACCGAGCGCACCTATGCCTTTCGCGACATCAATCCCGCCGCTCCGGTCCATGTGCTCGTCGTCCCCCGCCAGCACATCGCCGACGCCGGCGAGGTGGGCGCCGACCACGGGGACGTCTTGGCCGAGATGATGACCACCGCCCAGGAGGTGGCTCGCCGGGAAGGCGTCAGCGAAGGGGGCTACCGCCTGGTGATGAACGTGGGCGAGGACGCCCTCAACAGCGTGGGCCATCTCCACCTGCACGTCCTCGGTGGCCGCCGCATGGGCTGGCCGCCCGGCTGAGACGGACAAAGGGCAGCCGGACGGCCCACGCTCACGTACGCTTTCCCGTGAAGGCCAACCAACGCCATTGTCTGCCACCCAAGTGAAGATCTTCGTCCCGGGCAATCACCTCATGGTCGGGCTCGTCGGCCAACGCGACGAGCTCCTCCGTCTGGTCGAGAAGTCCTTCAGCGGTACGAACATCCATGCCCGTGGCAACGAGATCAGCATCGAGGGTGACGAAGCCGAGCAGGTGGGCAAGCTGTTCAACGAGCTCGTCCTCCTGCTCGAGCAGGGTCATGCCCTCGACGCCACGAACGTGGGCCGCACCATCGACATGGTCAAGGCCGACGAGCGCCCGTCGGAGGTGCTCACTGCCGAGGTGCTGCGCTCCTCGCGGGGCCGGAGCGTGCGCCCCAAGACCGCAGGCCAGAAGCGCTACGTCGACGCCATGACGGGCAGCGTCATCACCTTCGGCATCGGTCCGGCTGGGACGGGCAAGTCCTACCTGGCCGTGGCCCTGGCCCTGCAGGCGCTCCAAGCCAAGCAGGTGGAGCGCATCATCCTCACCCGCCCGGCGGTGGAGGCAGGCGAGCGTCTCGGCTTCCTTCCGGGCACGTTGATGGAGAAGGTGGACCCTTACCTGCGACCGCTTTACGACGCCCTGTTCGACATGCTCGGAACCGACGCCATGCCCCGGCTCATGGAGCGGGGAGCCATCGAGGTCGCCCCGCTGGCGTTCATGCGAGGCCGCACCCTGAACAACAGCTTCATCATCCTCGACGAAGCGCAGAACACGAGCGCCGAGCAGATGAAGATGTTCCTCACCCGCATCGGGTTCGGATCAAAGGCGGTGGTGACTGGAGACGTGACCCAGATCGACCTGGCCGTGGGCAAGTCCGGCCTCCTCGGGCTGGAGGAGGTCCTCGGCGGCATCGAGGGGCTGTCGTTCGTGCGCCTCGGGGCCCGGGACGTGGTGCGCCACAGGATCGTGCAGGACATCGTCTCCGCCTACGAGCGGGCGTCCGACCAGCCCCCCCAGGCGGGCCAGGGCTGATGGCCAGCGTCCTCTTCACCGACGAGCAGGACGACCAACCCGTCGACAGGCAGCGTTGGGTGAACCTGGCCAGCAGCGTGCTCGACGCCGAGGGCGTGAGCGACGACTGCGAGCTGTCGATGGCGTTCGTGGGCGAGGTCCCCATGGCCGAGCTCAACCTCCGCTTCGCCGGCGAGGAGGGCCCCACCGACGTCCTCGCCTTTCCGATCGACGGCGCGGACCCCGGCGACGGAACGCCTGCCATGCTCGGCGACCTCGTGATCTGCCCCGCCGTCGCCTTGGGCAATAGCACCCAGCACGGCGGAACCTACGAGGACGAGGTGGCCCTCCTCGTGGTGCACGGCATCCTGCACCTAATGGGCATGGATCACGAGGACCCCCTCGAGGCACAGCTCATGCAGCGCCGTGAACGCGAGCTGCTGGACCGGTTTCATGCGGTCGATGCTCCGGCGAGGCCATGACCGGCACCGACACGATCATGCTGGTGGCGATCGTGGCCCTCCTGGCCATGGCCGCCTTCTTCGCCCTCTCCGAGACCAGCCTCACCCGAGTCAACCGGGTCAAAGCCATCTCCCTGGAGGAGGAGGGCAAGCGCGGCTCGCGGCGGCTGACGCGCCTGGTGGAGCACCCCGAGCGGTTCCTGAACCCGGTCCTCCTGCTGGTCCTGGTGTGTCACATGGTGCTGGCTTCGTTGGTCACCACGCTGACGGAGAGGCGCTTCGGCGCCCTGGGCGTGCTGGTGGCCATCGTCTTCGACGTGGTTGCCATCTTCGTCCTGGCCGAGGTTGTGCCCAAGACATGGGCCGTCCAGCATCCCGAGCGGGCGGCGCTGTTCGTCGCGCCCACCATCCACGCCATTGCCAACTTCCTGCCCATCCGTCTCGTGGCCCGAGCCCTGATCGGGCTGGCCAACGTCATCATCCCCGGGAGGGGCATCAAGGAAGGCCCGTTCGTGTCCGAGGAGGAGCTCCTGGCCATGGCCGACACGGCGGCCGACGAGGAGGTCATCGAGCGCGAGGAGCGAGCCCTCATCCACTCCATCATCCGCTTCGGCGACACCGTGGTCCGCGAGGTCATGGTGCCTCGCACCGACATGATCGCCGTGGAGGCCGACGAGAGGGTGGGCGACGCCATGGAGCGGGCCATGTCCGTCGGCCACTCCCGCTTCCCCGTCTACGACGACGGCATCGACGACATCGCCGGCGTCCTCTTCACCAAGGACTTGATGAAGGCCGAGCGGGAGGGCAGCTCGGACCAGGAGATTCGCCATCTGGTCCGCGAGGCGCACTTCGTGCCCGAGACCAAGCGGGCCAACGACCTGCTGAAGGAGATGCAGCTCGAGAAGTACCACATGGCCGTCGTGGTCGACGAGTACGGCGGCACTGCAGGTCTGGTGACGCTCGAGGACCTCATCGAGGAGCTGGTGGGCGAGATCATCGACGAGTTCGACGTGGAGGAGAAGACCATCGAGCCGCTGGCCAACGGTGACGTTCGGGTGGACGGTCGTATGCCCATCGACGAGCTCAACCAGCTGCTCAAGGCGGAGCTGCCCACCGGCGAGTGGGACACCGTCGCCGGGCTGGTGTTCAACCTCATGGGCCACGTGCCGAGCGAGGGCGAGGAGGTGGATGCCGACGGACACCGGCTGACCGCCGAGCGAGTCCAGCGGCGCCGGATTGGCAGGGTGCGCATCGCCAAGCTGCCTGCTACCAAGGCCGATATCGAGCGGGAGGCCGAGAGGCAAGCAGCAAGCGAGTGAGGTCGGGCTTCGTCAGCCTCTTGGGCCGCCCCAACGTGGGCAAGTCCACGCTGCTCAACCGCATCCTCGGGTCGAAGGTGTCCATCGTCTCCGACAAGCCCCAGACGACGCGTGTCCAGGTGCGAGGCGTCCTCAACCGCAAGAGCGCCCAGGTGGTCTTCGTGGACACCCCTGGGATCCACAAGCCCCGGACCCTGCTCGGCGAGCGGCTCAACGACACGGCAGTGGAGGCAGCCGGGGGCGTGGACGTGGTGGTGCTGGTCCTCGATGCCACCGCTCCGCTGGGCCGGGGCGACCGCTTCGTGGCCGACCGGGTGCCGGGAGACGCTCTGGTGGTGGTGAACAAGATCGATGCCGCTTCCCGGCATCGGGTCCTGACCCAGCTCACGGCGGCAGCGGAGCTCGATCGAGCCGCCTACTTCCCGGTCTCGGCCAGGACCGGCGAAGGCGTCGAGGCGTTGGTGGACGCGCTCGTAGAGCGGCTGCCCGAAGGTCCGCAGTACTACCCCGATGACGTGGTGACCGACGTCCCCGAAGCCTTCTGGGTGGCCGAGCTGGTGCGCGAGCAGCTCCTAGCGGTGACCCGGGAGGAGGTACCGCACTCCATCGCCTGTCGAGTCACCGAGTGGGAGTGGCCGCGCATCCGATGCGAGATCCTGGTGGAGCGGGACTCTCAGAAGGGCATCGTCATCGGTAGGGGAGGCGAGGTCCTGAAGGAGGTTGGCACACGGGTGCGCGAGCAGCTGGCGCCGGGGGCCTACCTGGAGCTGTTCGTGAAGGTGGACAAGGACTGGCAGCGCCATCCCAAGGCCCTGGAGCGGCTGGGCTTCTAGGCAGCCCGGGGACTGGTCACTCGTCGCGTCGCAGGAAGAGGTCCTCGAGGGGACCCGTGGGCAGGAGGACGGCGCTCAGGCCGAGGATCAACGAGATCAGGGTGGCCACGCCGGCGACGATCAGTCGGCTGTTCCCCTTTGCTCGGCACAGGGGCTTCTCCCGGCCGACGAGCAGCCCCGTGGTGACCTTCTCCTTGGGCTTCGAGCCGACCAGCGCCCCGTTGCACCTGAGCCCGCCGGCCGCCTTGAACGGTGACGCCGCATATGCGAACACTCCGAGCAGCACGATGGCCACTGCCAGCAGCGCCATCACCTGCTTGTTGGATCCGGCGTCTCTTCCAGTGATGGCCTCACGTAGTTGCACGGCGCCATCGTGCCACGACTGGTTGCCTTTCGTCAGGGGCCTCGCTCCATCGAGGCAATCTCCGCATGATCCCGGCGAACCTCCACTGCCGGAACGCCAGTGAGTGGATCACGCGAGGTACCGTCGCTGTGTGGAGCTCGACGGCATAGATCCTCTCCGGGTGCCGGTCCACGTCGGGTGCGTGATGGACGGCAACGGCCGCTGGGCCCGCAAGCGCGGCCTGCCCCGCAGCGAGGGCCACAATGCCGGCGAGGAGGCGCTCTTCGACGTGGTGGAGGGAGCCCTGGAGCTGGGCATCGAGTGGTTCACCGTGTACGCCTTCTCCACCGAGAACTGGAAGCGTCCCGCCGACGAGGTTCGCTACCTGCTCGGTGTCAACCAGTCCATCATCACGCGCCGGTTGTCCGAGCTCGACGAGCGGGACGTGCGGGTTCGCTTCGCGGGGCGGCGGGACTGGCGTGTGCCCAAGCGCCTCATCCGCAGCATGGACGAGGCGTTGGAGCGCACCGAGGCCAACAAGGCCATGACCCTCACCATCGCCTTCAACTACGGGGGACGGGCCGAGATCGTGGACGCCGCGCGAAGCCTCGTGGCCGAAGGGGTCCCGCCCGAGAAGGTGGACGAGAGGGCCATCCGCTCGCACCTCTACCTTCCCGACATGCCCGATCCCGATCTGGTGATTCGCACCTCGGGTGAGTTCCGCATCTCTAACTTCCTGCTGTGGGAGCTGGCCTACAGCGAGCTCGTGTTCACCGACGTGCTCTGGCCCGACTTCCGCCGTGAGAACCTTTTCGAGGCGGTGCGTGAGTACCAGAGCCGAGACCGCCGCTTCGGAGGAGTCGAGTGATCGCCATCGCAACCTCTGGTTGCGAGGCGAAATGAGTCTTTACCGGGAGCAGGGGATCGTCCTTCGCACCCTGCGGCTGGGAGAGGCGGATCGGATCATCACCTTCGTCACCCAGGGCCACGGCAAGGTCCGGGCCGTGGCCAAGGGCGTGCGCAAGACCAAGAGCCGTTTCGGCGCCCGCTTGGAGCCCTTGACCCACGTGAGCCTCCTGCTCTACGAAGGCCGGGAGCTGGACATCGTCACCCAGGCCGAGACCCTGGACCATTTCCGCACCATCCGCGATGACCTCCACCGGTTCGGTCGGGCGGTGTCGATGCTCGAGGCCGTGGACCAGGTGGCCCAGGAGCGCGAGCCCAGCCCCCGGCTGTACCAGATGCTGCTGGGAGCCCTCCGGGCCCTCGCCGCCCACGACGCCGAGCTGGTGCTGGCTGCCTTCCTTTGGAAGCTGTTGTCCCTCGAAGGCGCCCATCCCTTGCTCTCCCAGTGCGCGTCGTGCGGGACCGAGGAGTCGCTCGAAGCCTTCGACCATGCCGAGGGCGGGGTGTTGTGCCGGTCGTGCCGGCGGGGCGTGCCCATCAGTCCGGCGGCCCTAGAGATACTCCGGCGCATCCTCGGTGGCGACCTGGCGGGCGTGCTCGGCGAGCCGGCCAGTCCGGCCACCAAAGAGGTACAACACCTGGCGACCCGGTCCGTCGAGCACCACCTCGAGCGCCGCCTTCGCTCGGTTGGGATCCTGGACGGCGCCTAGTACAGACCGTCGGAACTACCGGGCATGTTCGCCGAAGGCGAACGACCTGGTTATCGGGATGATTTGAGAAGACGAACATGCCCGGTAGTTCCGCATGGCTGTACTAAACCCCCATTAGTGGCCCTACGCGTTCAAGTAGGGAGAGCGGGTTCGAAGCCGCGGT
>JADDQT010000371.1 GCA_016781225.1 Actinomycetota bacterium | reverse complement strand
CTCGTTGCTCACGTCGCTGCGTCTTGCGAAACACGGTCAGCATCGGGATGCGTCTTCCTGTTGCGATGAAGTACGTGACTCGCCGGCGCTCTCGGCCGAGATAGAAACGAAGCTCGCGGAGCTTGCCGCGAAGCTGGTGCGTGTACGGCTCGTCAAGAAGTACGCCTTTCTCCTCGAGCAGATCGAAGTAGAACTGAACTCGACCCTGCTCCTCTTGGGTGAGCCCAAGGAACCACTTCTCCACTTCAGGCTCGAGCTCAAGTTTACCCCAGGACATAGCAGCGATGCTATGGGCGGCCGTGGACGTGAGGCGCCAGATGTCTATCGAAAGCGTTAGCGGCAGCCTTCTCCGCCTTTGAGGCGACGTGGGTATAGAGGTCCGCCGTGATACTGATGCTGGAATGGCCCAGGCGAGACGAGGTGACTTTCAGATCGGCTCCTGACTCAAGCATGAGCGAGGCGTGGGTGTGACGGAGTCCGTGGAACGTGACGTCCAGACCAGCGGCCCTG
Source organism: Actinomycetota bacterium (assembly GCA_016781225.1). Classification (GTDB taxonomy): domain Bacteria; phylum Actinomycetota; class Acidimicrobiia; order Acidimicrobiales; genus YB1-3. The sequence continues at coordinate 1,285 of JADDQT010000371.1, read as the reverse complement.
GCGACGGTTCGGAACTGTTTCGAGATCGTGTCTGGCCGCAGCGGCTGGCCGTCACCGCGCTCGCAGATCAGGTCGAACTCCTGCCACGCTTCCCCTAGCATCAGCCGGCGCTCGTTCTGAGACTTCCTGTAGCGCTTGAGAGCGTCCACTAAGAAGGCAGGAAGACTGATCGTGCGCGTCGACCGATGCGATTTCGGGGTGTCGAACTCCATCGTTACCTGCAGCGTCTGACGGACGCGTGCGGTCGCCGAGTCGAGGGCAACGTCCTGCCAGCGAAGCCCCAGGACTTCTCCGAGGCGCATGCCGGTCCCAAGGGCGATGAGAGTTGGAAGCTCGACCAAGTGGCCCCCGACCGCGTCGAGCAGCTTCGGGATTTCCTCAGCGGTCAAGGACGGTGTCTCCTGGGTCGACTTCCTAGGCGCCTTCACCGCGTCGGCTGGGTTGCGATCGAGGAGTTGCCACTTCACTCCCTGGTTGAAAGCCGCGTGGAGCACCCGATGGACCTGGAGGACGGTGGTCCCCGAGAGACCGCGTTTACGGAGAGCGCGGTAGAGCTCCTCGATGTGCAGCGGTCGCAACTTGGTGAGTGGGGTGCCACCCAGCAACGGCTCCACGTGCAGGCGGACCAGCTCGGCGTAGCGGAAGTGCGTCCTTGGCTTCACCCGTTCCTTCGAGACTTGGAGCCATCGGTCGAGGTAGGCCGAAACGGTGAGCCTCGCAGCCGAGAGATCGAGTCCCGTCTCCTGTGCTCGGACCAGGTTGGCCAGAGCCGCCTCGGCGTCTTTCTTCGATCCTCGGAAGGTTCGGGAGACGTAGCGCTTCTTGCCCGTGGCGGGGTCCTTGCCGCTATAGACCTGGAGCGTCCAGGTGTCCTTCGATCGGCGCCTGATGTTGCCTCTCACGTGGCCCCGCCAGACCCGCCGATGTCGAGAGCCTGCTGCAGCGCTTCCTTCTCGAGGTGGGCGATGAGGGCCTTTCGAGGGATCCGGATCTGCTTGCCGAGCTTCAGGCAGGGGATGCGCCGCTGAGCCACGAGGGCGTAGGTGGTGTCTCTTCCGATCCTCATCAGAGCAGCGGCCTCCTTCACGGTCAACAGAAGTTCCCGACTCCGCTCCTCACGGTAGTCACTCTGAGCGACGGGAAACTGAAGCTGATCGGAGGAGGTCTGCCGCTTCCTGGCCTGTCCCATGGCTCAGCAGTACCAGGAATCCGCCCCAAGTTCTATTTGAGAAAACTTTGAGAAAACTTGGGCAAGTCAGGATCGGCTCCAATTTTTCTCACTGTG
>JADDQT010000370.1 GCA_016781225.1 Actinomycetota bacterium | reverse complement strand
CCGTGACCGAGCACGCGGCTGAGGGCGACGGCCGCCGTCGACCCGACCCGGTGGAGCTCCTCGACCCGCTCGACGAGGTGTACCAAGCGCTCGTCGTGGGCACTCGGGACTATGCCACCAAGAACGGCTTCAGCGACGCCGTCGTCGGCCTGTCGGGCGGCATCGACTCGTCTCTGGTGGCGGCTGTGGCCGCCGACGCCCTCGGGCCCGACCACATCCATGGGGTTTCGATGCCGTCACGCTTCTCCAGCGAGGGTTCGAGCACCGACGCCGAAGCGCTGGCGCAGAACCTGGGGATCGACTACAGGGTGATCGCCATCGAGGCCGCGCACGCAGCCCTGACGGAGATGCTGGCCCCGTCGTTCGAGGGCAAGGACGAGGACGTGACCGAGGAGAACGTGCAGTCGCGGATTCGGGGCCTGCTCCTGATGGCCCTGTCCAACAAGCACGGCTGGTTGGTGCTGGCCACGGGCAACAAGAGCGAGCTGGCCGTGGGTTACTCCACGCTCTATGGCGACACCGCCGGCGGCTTCGCACTGTTGAAGGACGTCCCCAAGACAATGGTTCGCAGGCTGTGCGCCCGCGTGAAGGAACGAGCCGGCAGGGAGGTGGTCCCCGAAGCGGTGATCACCAAGCCGCCGACGGCCGAGCTGCGAGCCGACCAGCGCGACGAGGACTCACTGCCCCCTTACGAGGTGCTCGACCCCATCCTCGAGGGTTACGTGGAGGACGACCTCACGGCCGGGGAGCTCGTCCGCGCCGGCTTCGACGCCGACCAGGTGCGGGAGGTGGTGCTTCTCGTGGACCGGGCCGAGTACAAGCGCCGCCAGAGCCCGCCGGGAGTGCGGGTGACGCCGAAGGCGTTCGGAAAGGACCGAAGGGTGCCCCTCACGAACCGGTACCGGAGTTGATGCCTGCTCTGGAGGGCGACGATCGGGCCCGATCACCGGGCTGGAACCCTCCCGACGCCCTGCCGCTCCGTGAGGCGGCGCGCCGTATGGGTGCTTACCGCTGGGTCGAGTCCCGCCTCTTCGAGGTCCTCGGCGCGTGGGCGCTGTCCGTGCCGGAGCTGGAGGTGAAGCCGGGCCTTGCCACCCACGCCGCCGAGCACGCCTGGCACGCCGAGCTGTGGCGCGAGCAGCTCCCGACAGCCGGAGGGATGACGCCGGAAAGCCTGACCCGCTCGGCCAACGAGGGGATCGAGGCCTTCTTCGCCGCCCTGGTCGAGCCGGACCGCCCCGGGCACACGATCGAGAGGCTGGTGGGTGCCTACCGGGTCCTCCTCCCTCGAATGATCGCCGCCTACTCGGCCCATCTCGCCGTGGCGTCGGCAGTCTCCGACGGACCCGCGATCCGAGTTCTGCGCCTCGTCCTGCGCGACGAGGTGGAGGGTTGGTCCCGCGGCGAGGCGGTCATCCAATCGCTGCTCGGCACCGAACAACAGGTCCGGACCGCTGCCGGGCACCAGGGCCGGCTCGAGTGGATGATCACCGCCGCCGGGGGCGTGGCCGGGCCGGACACCGCTGGCAGCGGTTTCGCCGGCCCCGAGAACGGGCAACCTTGACTGTGGCGGTACAGTCTCGAAAGGTTCTCTTGCTAAGTCGGGGATGAGGGAATGCTCTGGCCCACGCTCAGCGTTGGACAGGGATCGGGCCGTCGGTAGTACAACGAAGGGTTTGTAGATCTTGGCCAAGGAGCGCGTCGAGCGGGACGAGGAAGATCTCGTACGGCTCTATCTGACCGACATCGGGCAGTATCCCCTGCTGACCAAGGATGACGAGGTCCGCCTGGCCCAGGCCATAGAGGGCGGCAACGAAGCGCGCGCCGCCTACGACGGCCAGGGCAAGGCCCTCACC
>JADDQT010000369.1:0-1667 GCA_016781225.1 Actinomycetota bacterium | reverse complement strand
GACGTGGCGTTCGAGGGTGCGCAACGCCTGGCGAACCGGGAGCGGTGCCGGTGGCGCGTCGGCGAGCAGCGGCCGCAGCAGCCGGTCGTGGACCTTGACGTAGAACACCGCCACCCGCAGCCCATCGGCGGTCAGCAGGTAGGTGTTGGAGTGCTCGACCCGGCGGATGAGGCCCTTGAGTCGCAACCGGCGCAGGTCGTAGCTCATCTGGGCTGGCGAGTAAGGCGCGCCGAGCAGGCTGGCCACCCGGGCACGAAGGCTCCGGTTGGTGAACCCGCCGACGGCGTGCACGCTCGCGCACAGGGCGCCGACCAGGGCCATGACCCGAGGGTCGCCGAAGCGCAGGGCCGGGGCCCTCCGACCAACCTCGACGGTTGGTCGCGCGACCCGCTCAAAGGCTGGGCTCGCAAGGACACAGCCCTGGCCGACCCGGAAAGTCTCGACCATCCGGCGGTTCACGTCACGCCCCCGGGCGAAGATTTCATCCAGGTGCGCCAGCCGGCGCGCCACCCCGAGGTCGCCGGGGTCGTTGACCACGGTCTCGATCCGAAACGCCCGGCCTTCCTTGAGATAGGCCTTGACCCGGGAGTGCCGGAAGTAGGCGTTGAGCGTTACTTGGTCGCCCGAGCGCAGCAGCCGGGTCCGGTAGCCCTCAGCGGGTGCGGTCCGAACCCGGCGGCCGAACACGATCTCCATCTCCGCCGGCCGGCCGATGTCGAGGTTGTCCACGCACAGCGCCTCGAAGAACGCCCGGGTGTGCCGGGGCGCGTCGAAGACGATGGTCCGGGACACCTCCACCTGGCGCATCGAGAGCTCCCACCAGTAGCCGGCGGCCCGGTCGGTGTCGGTCAGCGGCAGCGGCAGCCGGGACCACCAGCGTTCGGCGAAGACCGCGATCGTGCCGGGGCCGAGCCCGGCGCAGATGCGCTGCAGGGCGGCCGGGTCGTTCGTGGCGGCGAACCCGTTGGCCAGCTCGGTGAAGGTGATGCCGGCCTTCGCCGCGGCCCGCTTGGCGTACTCGTGGCCGTTGCACCAGATCTTGACCGGATAGGGGAAGTACGCGCAGACCTTGATGAACGCCGGCCCGAAGACCTCGTCGAGCAGGTAGAAGTAGTAGGCGGTGACCCGCCGGTCGGCCTTGGCGTAGGAGAAATGCGGTGCGCCGCCACCGGGCGAGCGGTGCGTCGTGCCGGTGAACACCCGCTGGAACTCCTGGGCCACCCCGATCGCCGCCACCCCGGTGCGCCCCGCCCGGGCCAGCCGGTCCAGGTGCGGACGCATTACGTCGAGCTTGCGGTCGCCCTTGGCGAAGTGCACCCAGGGAATCGCGTTCGCCTCGGCGTAGGTCTGCACCGCGTGCCGGAACCGGAGGCCGTTTCGCTCCAGTACCGCCGGGGAGGGGATCGGGCACCCGCGGTGGGTCAGGAAGTTGACCACCTGCCCGCCCACCTGCAGGTTGGGCACGTAGCCGTTGAGATAGATCCGGTCGAAGGACTCCAGGTCCAGGCTCACGTGCCCGTCGAGGATGTCGTTCACCGTCACCGGCCGAGTCGCCATCGCCGCCACCTCCGCCGAGCAGCCTCCCGCAACCCGACCACGGGGTCAGGCGCAATCGCGGCACCGCCGCGACCCGTGAGGGCGGCCTCGGGCCGCTCCCAGCCACGCTG
>JADDQT010000368.1 GCA_016781225.1 Actinomycetota bacterium | reverse complement strand
CGCGGCCTCCTCTGGAGGGCGGCCGGTGATGGCCTCTATGGACGGGCCCGACGCGTATGCCTCGAGGCACCCGTGTGCCCCGCAGCCGCACCGCCGGCCCTCGGCCTCCACGATCATGTGGCCCACGTGGCCGGCGTTTCCCGCTGCGCCGTGCAGAAGGCTCCCGTCGAGGACGATGCCGCCGCCCACACCGGTGGAGACCACCATTGCGATGAAGTCCTCCGAATCCCTGGCCGCCCCCACCCAGCCCTCACCGAGCGCCAGCGCCTTGGCGTCGTTGTCCACGAAGGTGGGCAGCGAGGTGGACTCGGCCAGGCGGCGGCGCAGGGGGAAGTCCCGCCACACCGGGATGTTGAGGGGCGACACCTCCTCGCCGCCGGGACCCATGGGCCCGCCGCAGCCCACGCCGCACGCCACCTCGTCACCGGTGCGCACCTCCTCGATCAGCGACAGCAGGGTGGAATACACCTCCTCGGCGCTGTCCCCGGGCGTGGGAGCCCGGCGGCTGCTCAGCACCTCACCGGTGTCGCTCACCACACCGGCCACCAGCTTGGTGCCCCCGATGTCGATGCCGAGGGCCCGGGCCATGGCCGGACCGTAGCGCCTCCCGCCTCGTGAACGAGGCGCTCAGGGTGCTCACAGGAGAGGTCACTAGGGTTGCGCTTCCGTGGCCCGGCAACCGACGACCACCACCGGACTGACCTTCGCCGAGGCCTTCGAACGGGTTGTCGGCAACGTCGAGGGGGTGATCCAGGGCAAGACCGACGCCATCCGCCTGGCCGTCTGCTGCCTGGTGGCGGAGGGCCATCTGTTGATCGAGGACGTGCCCGGCGTGGGCAAGACGAGCATGGCCAAGGCCCTGGCGGCGTCTCTGGGGTGCACGTGGCATCGCGTCCAGTTCACCCCCGACCTGCTTCCCTCCGACGTGACGGGAGCCAGCGTCTACAACCGGGGCACCGGCGAATTCGAGTTCCGCCCCGGTCCGGTGTTCGCCAACCTCCTGGTGGCCGACGAGGTGAACCGCGCCTCGCCCAAGACGCAGTCCTCGCTCCTCGAGGCCATGGAGGAGCGCCAGGTGACGGCTGACGCCCGCACCTACCCGCTCCCCTCGCCGTTCATGGTGATCGCCACCCAGAACCCGATCGAGCACGAGGGCACCTACCCCCTTCCCGAGAGCCAGCTCGACCGGTTCCTCATGCGGGTGCCCATGGGCTACCCCGACCGCTCCTCGGAGATCGCCATGCTCGACACGCACGGGACGGGCTCCACCAGAGCCGTCGACGATCTCGATGCCGTAGCCTCCCCTGCCCAGGTCCATGCCATGGTGCGCGCCGCCCGCTGCGTGCACGTGGCGGCTTCGATCAAGGCCTACCTGGTCGACCTTGCCGAGGCCACCCGTCGCCACGCCGGCCTGGCGCTCGGAGTCTCCCCCCGGGCCACCCTGGCCCTGCAGAGCGCGGCGCGCGCCCGGGCCGCCTCGGAGGGCCGGGACTTCGTGGTGCCCGACGACGTCAAGGCGCTGGCCGGGCCGGTGCTGGAGCACCGCCTCGTCGCATCCACCTCGGGATCGCTGACCGGCGTCGGTCCCGGGGAGGCACTGCGGGACGCGCTGGCCTCGGTACCGGTACCCGTGGGACGGGCCTGAGGCGGGTGCCCACCCGGAGAGGCTGGACCCTCTGCGCAGCAGCGGCGCTCCTTGCCGTGCTGGGCCGCGTGCTCGGCGTGATGGAGTTAACCGTGGCCGCCGCCAGTGGCGCAGCCCTACTGGTTGCCGCAGTCGCCTACGTGCGGTCCACGCCGGTGCGGGTGGACGCCGACCGGGTCCTGCGGCCGCCGAGGTGCCACGCCGGCGCCACCGCCGAGGTGGAGG
>JADDQT010000120.1:5960-6319 GCA_016781225.1 Actinomycetota bacterium | reverse complement strand
CCTTCGACACCGAGCTTCTGGAGGCCAGCGGTGCCGACGAGGTCCTGGTCCTTCCCACCGGTGCCGCCTACGAGCACCCGGAACGGTCGGTGGCGAACGCCGTGCGCTGGTTCGAGGGACTGGGGGCGGAGGTTCGCGGCCTCGACGTCCTCCTCCGCAGCGACGCCGAGGACGAGGCCAACGTGGCTGCCGTGCGGGACGCCCGCTTCGTCTACCTGAGTGGAGGTTCCCCGCTCCACCTGCGGTCGGTGCTCAAGGACTCCGCCGTCTGGGACGCCCTGGTGGCGTCGTGGCAGAACGGGGCGGTGGTGGCCGGCTCGTCGGCGGGGGCCATGGTGCTCACCGATCCCATGGTGGAC
>JADDQT010000120.1:0-5891 GCA_016781225.1 Actinomycetota bacterium | reverse complement strand
TCCTGGTCGCCGGAGAAGGCTCACCGCACCCTGGAGCTGGCACCGGACGGGCTCCCCGTGGTGGGCATCGACGAGCGAACGGCAGTGATCCGCGCCACGGACGGCAGCTGGCACTCCGCCGGAGCCGGTGAGGTGAAGGTGTTCGTGGACGGCAGCGAGGCGAGCCTCGACGCCCTTCCGAAGTAGGGAGCGCCGCCGGTGACGCCCGAAGAACGCCCGGGCGCCCTGCTGCTCACTCCCGGCGCGGGCAGCGATCGCAACCATCCCTCCCTGATCGCCATCGAGGCGGCCGTGGCGCCGATGCCCGTCGCACGGGTCGACTTCCCCTACCGTCGAGCCGGCCGAAAGGCGCCCGACCGGGCGCCCCGGCTCGTGGCCTGTGTCGTCGAGGAGGCCACCGCCCTCGCCGCTCGGGCCCGGCTGTTGCCTGAGCGGGTCGTGCTGGGCGGGCGCTCCATGGGCGGGCGCATGTGCTCGATGGCAGTGGCCGAGGGGCTGCCGACAGGCGGGCTTGTGCTGATCTCCTATCCGCTCCACCCCCCGGGACGCCCAGAGCGGATGCGGACGGAGCATTTCCCGGCCATCGAGGTCCCCTGCCTGTTCATGTCCGGCACCCGTGACGCCTTCGCCACGCCGGAAGAGCTCGAAGCGGCCACAGCCCAAGTCGCCGGTGCGGTGACACACGTGTGGATCGAGGGGAGGGGCCACGGCCTCGAGGGCGCCGACGCCCTGGTTGCCACGTCGGTGGCGGAATGGCTCTCTGCGCCCACCGTCGACAGGCGATGACGCCCCCGTGGGGTACGCCGGACCTGTCTCAGACTACGGCGCCGAGCCCGAGCCCGATGCCACCCACGCGGCGCTTCTCGAAGCGGCCACAGTCGGGGGGGCACCCTCCGGCGACGTCGGCGTCAACGGCGCAGCGGGTGAGGACCAAGCCGTCCGGTGTCTCCCTGGTGGAGGCGTGTTCGCAGTCGGCGCGCACGGTGACGTCGGCCAGCAACTGATCCAGGCCGGCGTCGGTGAGGTCAGGGATCGGCTGGTCGGCTTCGGCCCGGGCCTGCCGGTTCGCCCGCTGGCGCCTGCGCTTGGCCTTGCTCACAGGCTCGATTGTGCCCGAGATCGAGGGAGCATCGAAGCTCAGGACTCGGTGATAGTCACCTTCAGCATCTTGTGCACCACCTTGGGCTCGCCCTCCATGCCCGGAGTGCCGTCGGCCTCGATCTTCTTGACCACGTCGAAGCCCTCGGTGACCATGCCGAACAGGCTGTACTGGGGCTGAAGGCCCATGCCTTGGGGGCCGGTGACGATGAAGAACTGGCTCCCACCGCTGTTCGGCTGGCCGGTGTTGGCCATGGCCAGCCCTCCTTCCGGGTAGGGACCTGCGGCTGGGAGCTCGTCGGGGATCGTGTAGCCCGGGCCCCCGCTCCCGGTGCCCTTCTCGCCGTCGCCGCCCTGGACCACGAAGCCGGGGATCACCCTGTGGAAGGGGACGCAGTCGTAGAACTGGTTCCGGGCCAGGAAGACGAAGTTGTTGACCGTCTTCGGTGCCTTCTCGTCGTCGAGGTCGATGGTGAAGGTGCCGACGTCGGTCTGGACAACGGCCCGATAGGTCTTGGCCTTGTCGATGGTGTCCGGCGGGGGAGCGGGGAAGGTGCTCTTGCCGGCGACAGGTGAGCAGTCCGGCCCCTTCGGTGCGGCATCCGGCTCCTCGTCGCGCCCACCGGTGCTGGCAAAGGCGCCGACCACCAGGCCCATGACCAACAGGAGCGCCACGCCCGCCAGCGCCTTGCGCCGCTTCTGGGCGCGCCGCTGCTGGGCCTGGATGTAGGCGCGCCGTGCCTGTTGAGCCTGCTTCTGCCGCTGCCGCTTGTTGGTGGCCAAGGCGGCAAAACTAGTGGGCCAACGGATCTCGCCGCGTGGCGTGCATGGGCTCCCGGTGAGGCCACCGCTACGCTCCCCCCGTGTCCCTGGTCGTCCAGAAGTTCGGCGGCACCTCCCTGGCCGACGCCGAGCGCATCCGCTCCGTGGCCGACCATGTGGCCCGCACTCGCCGGCAGGGCTTTGAGGTGGTGGTGGTGGTCAGCGCCATGGGCAGGGAGACCGACGAGCTGCTTCACCTGGCCGCGCAGGTCTCCGATGTCCAGCCGGGGCGGGAGCTGGACATGCTCATCACCGCAGGCGAGCGCAAGGCAATGGCGCTGCTGTGCATGGCCCTCGCCGAGCTGGACTGCCCGTCCTCCTCCTTCACCGGGAGCCAGGCCGGCCTCATCACCGACACCCTCCACACCAGGGCGAAGATCCTCGAGGTCCGCAGCGAGCGCCTGCGCCAGGCGCTGGAGTCTGGCCGGGTCCCGGTGGTGGGCGGTGCCCAGGGCGTGTCGAGCGACCGCGACGTCACCTTCCTCGGCCGGGGCGGTTCCGACACCACGGCCGTTGCTCTGGCCCACGCCCTCGGCGCCGACGTGTGCGAGCTCTACACGGACGTCTCCGGGGTCTTCACCGCCGATCCGAGGATCGAGCCGTCGGCGCGGAAGCTGCGCGAGCTGTCGTTCGAGGAGATGCTGGAGATGTCGGCCAGCGGCTGCCCGAAGCCCGAGACCCGTTCAGTGGAGTTCGCCCGCAACCACGCCGTCCCGCTCCACGTCCGGTCCAGCTTCACCTGGGAACCTGGAACGTGGGTGGTCTCCGCCGAGGAGGCGGAGAAGAGAAGAGCGGAGGAGTCGTCCATGGAGCAAGCGATCATCTCGGCGGTGGTGCACGACACCTCGGAGGCCAAGGTGACGGTCACCCACGTCCCGGACCGGCCGGGCATCGCCGCCCGCCTCTTCCGATCGCTGGCCGACGAGCACGTCAACGTGGGGATGATCGAGCAGAACGTGTCCATAGGCGGCACCACCGACATCTCCTTTACGGTGCCCAAGGCCTTCCTCGACGTGAGCCTCCAGGTCTGCCGGTCTCACGCGGAGGAGATCGGGGCAAACGACGTCCTCGCCGACCCCGACGTCGCCAACGTGTCCCTGATCGGTGCGGGAATGAAGACCCATCCGGGCATCGCCGCCACCATGTTCGAGACCCTGGCCGACGAGGCCATCAACATCGAGATGATCTCGACCTCGCCCATTCGCATCTCCTGTGTCGTGCACAGCGACGACGTCGAACGAGCCGTCCAGAGCCTCCATGCCGCCTTCGGCCTTTGACGTCCACCCCGGCGCCAACGAAGGTCCTCCTCTGACACCCGCCCGGAGATGAGCGCCAACGCGCCTGCCCGGAGCCAGAGGACCGGTTGGCGCCGCCTGCTCAGGCCCGCCTCCCTGGTGCTGGTAGCCGTGACCGTGTGGCTGGTGGTCGTGGCCCTGGTGCTGCTCTGGGCTCGCAACGACGCCACCGAGGGCCTGGCCATGGTGGAGGAGGCCCGAGCCCACTCGTCGCCCGGTGACCTGCTGGAGGGCCGGGCCACGGAGCCGCTGACCAAGGCGAGGACGTCTTTCCGAAGCTCGAGCCGCCTGATGGGAAGCCCAGTGCTGGCACCGCTGCGGCTGCTGCCCGTGGTGGGCCGGCAGCTGCGGTCGGGCGAGGCGCTCACCCGGGCGGCCGCCGAGGTCAGCGGGATCGGAGTTGACGTGGTGGGCGAGGCCAAGCAGATCCTGGAAAAGCCGCACGCCACCGGTCCGGAGCGCATCGTGCTCATGCGCGACCTCTCCCGGTTGTCTGGCAGTGCCGAGGCCCGGCTGCGGTCCGTGGAGCTCGGGCCGGGGCGGGCGCTGGTCGGACCTCTGGCGTCGAAGCGACGGGAGCTGGAGGAGAAGGTGACGGATGCTCGTGCGGGCCTGCGGGACAGCGGCACCGCCCTGGAGGGGCTGGCCACCATGCTGTCGGGCCCCCGGCGCTACCTCGTCCTGGCCGCCAACAACTCCGAGATGCGGGCAGGTTCGGGGATGTTCCTCAGCGCAGGCGAGCTGCAGACGGCCAACGGTGACTTCTCGCTGAGCGACTTCCGCCCGACCTTCGACCTCATGCTGGGCCCGGCGGCCGCCCCGCCCATCGAGGACCCGGACCTTGCCGCCCGCTGGGGGGATCTCATACCGAACCGGGAGTGGCGCAACCTCGGCCTCACCCCCCGGTTCCCCGCCAACGCCGAGCTGGCATCTCGGATGTGGACGGCGCGTGGTGGCCAACCGGTCGACGGCGTGCTGGCGCTCGACCCGATCACCCTGCAGGGCCTTTTGCGGGCCACCGGGCCGGTCAAGGTGGGCGATCGAACGGTGACCGCCGAAGACGTGGACGACCTCCTACTCCACGACCAGTACGCCGGGGTTGCGGCCTCCGACAGCCAGACTGCCCGCCGAGAGCAGCTCGGGCTGATCGCCAAGAGATCGCTCGAGGCCCTCCAGCAGAGAGACTGGAACGTGGGCGGCCTGGCGTCGGGGTTGGCCGAGGCCGCTCGTGGCCGCCACCTCCTGGCCTGGTCGGCTCGGCCTCCCGAGCAGCGGGCCTGGTCTGCGGCCAAGGTCGACGGAACCCTCGGCCCCAGGTCGCTGGCGGTGTCGGTGCTCAACAGGGGCGCCAACAAGCTCGACCGGTTCCTGGACGTGGAATCCAAGCTGCGCTTCGAACGCTCCGGCCGGTCCCTGAGCGCCGTCCTCGACGTGCTGCTCCAGAACACCACACCGGACGGCGAGGCGCCCTACGTGGCCGGTCCCTACCCGGGCCTGGGGGTCGAATACGGGGACTACACGGGCATCGTGAGCGTCAACCTCCCGGCCAAGGCCGACGCGGTGACCGTGGAGGGGAGGGAGACCTTTGTCGCCGCCGGTCCCGACGGCCCCACAAAGGTCGTGGCCGTTCCCGTCACCGTCAAGAAGGGATCGGCTCAGGCCCTCACGTTCAGATTCCGCCTCCCCGCCGACCACCCGGCGCTGCGGGTGGAGCCGTCCGCTCGCGTCCCGGCCATCCGCTGGACGGCTCCGGGGGCGTCCTTCGAGTCGGGCCCGGCGCGAGAGATAGAGCTCTGAGCAGCGGGGCGTGCAGGTCCCTGGTCGCAGTCCGCGAGCCGCGCCCGGAGCGAGCGCTCAACCCGCGAACAGCACCCGCAGAGGATCAGGTCGGTTCGCCTGAGGAGCGAACGCTCTGGGGGACAGACGTCTGTGGTCGGCGGCGGTGGGCCATCTCGAAGCAAGCCAGCAGCGCGGCAGCGGCAAGCAGTAGAGAGCCGCCGAGCTCCAGCAACTCCTCCGCAATCATCAGCCAGAGGTAGTTCGGGTGCATCGTGTCCGCGGCGTCCCACTGAAGGTCCTCCAAGAGGTAGGCGGCGAACCAGCAGGCGCCACCTGCAAGCAGTAGGAAGGACGATCGCTCGGGCCACAGGCGCCGGACGGCAATCAGCCCTGAGAGTCCCGCGCACACCACGAGGGGCAAGTAGAGAGCATTCCAGTCCGTATCCAGCCGACGCTCGAAGCGTTCGTGAAGCTCCAGCCACTCGTCGACGGCCATGCCCGCCAGTACGGCTCCCAGAATGACGCTTGTGCGCGGAAGGGCTCCTCGTCGCCAGGCCGCGGCCATCGACACTGCTGCGAAGAGGAGTGCTGCCGCTGATACCAGAGCGAACAGCTTCCGCTCGGCGTCAGGGTTGAAGTGTTGCCGCACCGGCGATGGCAGGAACTCGAGCTGCCAGCCGGCCGTGCCCAGTGCCATGGTCAGCCAGGCTGCTGCGAGGACGACGAAGATGCCCACGCCTTTCCGGTGTTCCCTGACCAGAGCCCGGCTTATCCCGCGCACTGTGAGGACCCTCCTCGTACCGACCTCGTCCATCGCCATCCATTGTGCGCCGTGACGGGTGGCGAAGTGGTTGGGCGCCGGAGACAGCGCTCAGATCGGCGGCTGCGGGCCGACGG
>JADDQT010000367.1 GCA_016781225.1 Actinomycetota bacterium | reverse complement strand
CACGCTCGCTCGCAGGCCCGATCTCATCGAGGCCAGAGGAGGCCTGTCCGGCGAGGACCTGCGGGTGCTGGAGGAGCACGGCTATCCTGTGCCGTCCCCCGAAGATCCTCCCGGAGCCTGACGCGCCATGAACCCCACTGACCTCGTCGACCGCGGCAGCCTGCGTGACGACGTACCCGTCTTCAAGCCGGGAGACAACGTCAAGGTCCACGTCCGCGTGGTGGAGGGCAGCCGGGAGCGGGTCCAGGTCTTCCAGGGCGACGTCATCGCCCGCAGCGGGTCCGGGGCACGGGAGACCTTCAAGGTGCGCAAGGTGAGCTTCGGAGTCGGCGTGGAGCGCACCTTCCCCGTGCACTCCCCGGTGATCGCCAAGCTCGAGGTGACCAGGATCGGTGACGTGCGCAGGGCCAAGCTCTACTACCTGCGGGAGCGCTCCGGTAAGTCGGCCAAGATCAAGGAGAAGCGGGCGGCGCGTTGAGCGAATCGGGGAGGGAGGACCGCACCGGTCCCCTCCTGCTTCTCCGCTGGGCGCGGGAAGGGCTGATCGTCATCGTCGGCGCCACGCTGATCGCCTTCTTCCTGAAGGTCCTGGTGGCGCAGGCCTTCTTCATCCCGTCGCTTTCGATGACGCCGCAGCTGCGGGTGGCGGACCGGGTGCTGGTGTCGAAGATCTCCTACCGCCTGCACGAGCCCCGGCGGGGAGACATCGTCGTCTTCGACTGTCCTCCCGTCGAGTGCGGCAACGACGATCCCGGTGACAGCGGCGGGGTGGGCGGCATCCTGAGGTCCTTCGGACAAGGCGTGGGAGTGATCCAACCCTCGACGCAGGAGTTCATCAAGCGGGTGGTGGGCCTTCCTGGCGAGAGGGTGGAGGCCCGCGAGGGGCATGTGTTCGTAAACGGGAAGCGGCTGATCGAGCCCTATCTCCCGCCCGGCACCCTGACCGCCAACCTGACTCCGACGACGGTCCCTCCCGGGGAGTTGTACGTGATGGGCGACAACCGGGGGAACTCGTCCGACAGCCGTGTCTTCGGCCCGGTGGCGAGGTCGTCGGTGGTCGGACGCGCCGTCGTCAAGCTGTGGCCGCCGGCTCGCGCCTCTTACCTGTGAACGGGGCCGATCGCCTTGCTCGTCGCAGCCATGCTCGGGCGGTCGGCGCTCGCCCTACCATGAGCCCGTGGGGACGGTCGGCGGGCGGCGATGAGCGCCGAGGACGACCTCGAACGCTACGAGGCGGAGATAGAGCTCGGCCTGTACCAGGAGTACCGGGCCGTGCTCTCGATGTTCCGCTACGTGGTGGAGACCGACCACCGCCTGTACCTCGCCAACCACGTCAAGGTCGAGCCGCGGATGGGTCCCGGCGAGACGCACTTCGCCGTCGAGCTGCGCGACGCCTGGGTGTGGGACATGTACCGACCCACCCGCTTCGTGTCGTCGGTGCAGATCGTGTCCTTCCACGACGTGAACGTGGAGGAGATGCCGGAGAAGGAGCTCTAGCGCCGGCATGACCCAGCAGCGGCGAAGGCTCGGGGCCAGTGGCGAGGAGGCGGTGGCGTCGTGGTACGAGGCCCGGGGCTACGAGGTCCTGACCCGCAACTGGCGCTGCCGGGAGGGTGAGCTGGACCTGGTGCTCCGCGACGGCCGTAAGTTCGTCTTCTGCGAGGTGAAGACCCGCACCACGGACGCCTTCGGCGCTCCGGTGGAGGCCGTGACGAGGAACAAGCAGATGCGGGTCCGACGGCTGGCCGCCCGCTGGTTGGAGGACGAGGCCCCGGTGCGACCCCGGGAGATCCGCTTCGACGTGGCCTCGGTGCTGGCGGGGGCGATCGAGGTGGTGGAAGGGGCCTTCTAAGCCCTCGGCCTCGGGCGCCGCCTG
>JADDQT010000366.1 GCA_016781225.1 Actinomycetota bacterium | reverse complement strand
TGAAGGTGCACCACGTCGGGCCCGAAGGCGCGCACTAGGGAACGCAGCCGACGGACCTCGTCGACGACGTCCGGTCCGGGCGCACGCCCGGCTGTCCACGGCAGGTGACGGGCGGGACCGATCGGGACGGGCCCCGCCACTCCCACCCGCCATCGGCGCCGGACCTGGTCCGCGACCAGTCCCTCGAGCACGCTCACCACCCCGTACTCGCCCGGCTGTGCCACATGGAGGACGGACAGCAAAGGCTCGTCCGGCGGCCCGCTGGTCACCCGGGCGAGGGTAGCGAGCCTCCGGAGGGGGCGGCGCGTACGTCATCGCACAGTTCTCGCCCGATCGTGCCGAAGAACCCTGAGTGTCGACGGGCGAAATGGTGAACGTTGGGTTGGCCGGCGATGAACCTCATATGGCAACCGGCCCGACGGCCGTGCGTGCCCGAGCTGGCACCCGGCCCCTGGCAGCCGTCGGTGTCGACAACCGTTCGCTGAGGCGCGCCGACTCACGGTTCCTTCTCCCCGCATCAGCCGGCACCATCACCGTCCTTCCCGGTGCTGAACCGTGGGCTGAGGCGATCGGCCACTGGGGATCACAGGTAACCGTCGGAGGACAGCCTCCCGATCTCGTGGTGGCGCCCGCCGGCGCGGCGGCGGATGCTGCCCGGGCGGGCGCCCCGATGGTGGTGCTCGAAGGCACCAACGGACGGCAGACCCTACGGGCCGCCGGGTATCACACCCACAGCTGGATACCGCTCCCCTCCCTGGAAGACCCGCGGGTGCTGGTACCTGTGGGGAGCCCCGCCGTGGCGCGCTACGCCATGCGGTCCTGGGCGGGGTGCGACCGCGCCTGGAAGCGAGCCCGCAACTTCACCGCGGGCACCGTTCTGGGCCGCGACGCGACGGCCGAGCTCTGCAGGACCATCACGGTGGGAATGCGGACCCAAGCGCCGCCCTTCCTGATGACAGGAGGGCGAGATCTCGGCATCCCGCCCGATGCACCCTTCCTCCTCAACGTGGGGGGCGGCGACATCCTGAGCCGAGCCGCCTTCCAGGTCTTCCCGAAGAAGGGCTCCCGCTCCCCCGCCTGGGTCCTCAAGTTCTCCCGAGTACGTGGGTACGACCGTCCCTTCGTCGAGGACGAACGGGGTCTCGGTCTCATCGCGGCTGCGGGTGGTACGGCAGCGAGCCGCGCTCCCCGCTTGCTCGGTCGGTTCCAGGTCGACGGCTATCACGCCTCCCTGGAGACGGCCGCCGCGGGTGTGCCCCTCGACCACTTCCTTGCTTCGCCGAGCCCACGTCGAACCAAGCTCGCCGTGGTGGACGAGATCGCGGCCTGGATCCTCACCGTTGCCAACCGCACCAGTGCGAGGAGCGCGCTGCTCGACGCCGAGCGGCGTCGGCTGAGCGAAGAGGTCCTTCCGGAATGGGGTTCGTCACCCGAGCTGGTGGACGCCGTGGCTGACGTGCCGGCCGTGCTGCAGCACAACGACCTCGGGTGTTGGAACATGGTGGTGGGCGACGGCGACTTCCAGGTCATCGACTGGGAGAGAGCGCTCGCCCACGGGTTCCCGCTCTGGGACCTCTTCTACTTCCTCACGGACGCCCTGGCTCTGGTCGACGGCGCAGGTGAGGCGGGGTGGGATCGCTACGTGGCGTGCCTCTACCGGGGAGAGCTGGCGTCATCAGCCATCCTCTTCGCCTGGACGCGCCGGATGGTGGGCACACTGGGCATCCCGCCTCATGCCGTCGGCCCCTTGGCAGCCCTCTGCTGGATGCACCACGGGATGTCCCACCTTTCCCGCCGAGAGGTGGGGGCCCGCTTCCAGGCAGACGTCTCGCTGCTGCCGCGCGCCGAGCGGGTGGCGCCCCTCTGGCTGGCCGATCCCGCTCTGGG
>JADDQT010000365.1 GCA_016781225.1 Actinomycetota bacterium | reverse complement strand
CGACCCGTTCGCCGACAATGGGACGGAACCTCCGAGGACCGTGATCCCCTCACCGGGCGGAGGCGGCCCGTCGCAGGGAGCGAGCAACTCGGCATCGTGGCCCAGCGCTCGCAGTGCCCTGACCTGACCCAGCGCCTGACCCTGCACCCCGCCGGGTTTGGTGAGGCTGTAGGGACACACCACGGCCACGCGCACCCGCAAACGGTAGTGGCCCAGTGGCGAGAACCACCGAAGGCGTCAGGGGCGGATCTCGACCGGAGTCCCGAGGGGGAGACGGGTCGTCAACCGGGTGATGCCCGAGTTGCTCATGCGGATGCAGCCGGAGCTGACGTCCTTGCCGACGGACGCGGGGTCGTTGGTGCCGTGAATGCCGATCACGCCCTGACCTCCGGCGAAGCTGGTGAGCTGGTTGGAGAAGCCGGAGAGGCCGTAGGCGAACGGCCCGTACGTTCCGTTGGGGTCGGGAGGCCGCAGGAGCTCCTTCACGTAGTAGAGGCCGCCCGGGGTGGGGGTGTTGTTCTTCCCGACACCCACGGGCTCGCTGAGAAAGACGTTGGCCCCCTCCATCACGGTGATGCGGTGAGCCGAGAGCTCGACCACGATGCGGAAGCTGTGCTGGCCGAGGCGCACGTCACGGGACCTGATCCAACCGGTGCTCCCGTTGGGACGAACCGGCAGGAGCACTCGCAGCCACTCGCCCTTGTTCTCCTGCACCAGGAAGACGAGCGGAGCCCCGTTCTCGTTCGGGTTGGCGATGGAGCGAGTCGGTCTGGGGGCCTCCGGCGACTCGTAGACGCCCACGCTGCTCACGACCGCCGCGGCCACGACACTCTTGAGAGGGTCGGCGCGGACCTGGGCCGGAGCGGCCGAGGGTGTGGTTGCGGCCGTCCGGTCCTCGTCGGCGGCACCGGTTACGAGGACGGCCCCGCTCGAGGCCAGGAGTACGACGATGAGTGCGGCAAGGACCCCGACCACAGGGCGGCGGCTACTCATGGCGCCGAGGTTAGGCGTTCCCTGTCAGTTCCCGGTCGGATGGCCAGTTGGGCTGGAGGAGGTGCCACTGGCTGGGCGCCCTGCGGATGAGGGCCTCGAGCTCATTGGCCAGCAGCTGGGTGACCCGAGCGGTGTCGTCACCGAACCGGCCCCTGCGCTCGACGAGGATGGGCGGCCGGACCACGCCGTGGTGTCCCCGGCGCCCGGTGAAGTACACCGCGGTGGGAAGGATGGCCGCACCGGTACGAAAGGCCAGCGTCGCCGGTCCGCTGGGGAGCGTGGTGCGTTCCCCGAAGAACTTCACCTCCGTGCCGGTGCCCAGGATGTCCCTGTCCGAGAGGAGGCCCACCACTCCACCGCTTCGCAGGCGGCGCAGCACCCTGGTGGCCGCGTCCGGCCCGAGGGGGACGATCTCCAGGCCTACGGAGCGCCGGAGCTCAGTGAACCACGCCAGCAGCTCCGGCGGCTCCACGGGCTCGACCACCACGGTGACCGGATACCGCCCCACGGCTGCGAACCAGGCGCCCCCGTAGTCCCAACCCCCTAGGTGCGGGAGGGCCATGATCACGCCGTTGCCCGCCGCCAGCGCCTCCTCGAGATGCTCCACGCCCTCATAGGTGGTGTCGGCGTCCAGTTGGGCGGCAGGCGTGCCCGGGATCCGGGCCGACTCCAACCAGTAACGGGCGTAGGAAGCGAACAGCCGCCGCACCTCCCGGTCGAGGGCCCGTCCGGTGAGGCCCGGACCGTGGGACCGCCTCAGGTGGCGCATTGCCATGGCCCGCTGCTCGTGCATCCGCCGCTGGTATGCCAGCGCCACGACGGTGGCCACACCCGGGGCCAGGCCGGCTGGCACCATCCTG